>DXSO01000099.1 GCA_019410445.1 Sutterella sp. | reverse complement strand
GGCGGTGGTGTGAGAGGTCGGTAGGCGAATTAATCGCCTACCACCTACTCGATTGGCTGAGAGTTGAAAAAAGCACAATGAAAACAACGGAATCACCAGCACAAAGTGTTGGCAATTCTCTTTGGCTTCGTGTATTATTGCGCGTCTGATTTTCACCGTGCACTCGGTTTCCCCGTTTTCCACTGGACCGGGCGCGACAAGCGGCAAAAAGAAAATCAACAAGAAATTCCCGGTGAAAGGCATCAAGCGGATGGGCTGCGAGGTTAGAGCGCAGAACAGCTGGTGTTTTTTGCCTCGTTTTTGTTTATTGACGCGAGCAGGCCGTTTAACAGCTCCAACCTGTGCAAAGTACAGGCGCCAACCTGTGCGAGGCGGTTCAAGAGAATCTGCTGCGTCCTTTTGTAAATCAGGTGATAACCATGAAGACCTTCTCTGCCAAGCCGCTCGAAGTTCAGCGCGACTGGTACGTGGTCGATGGCAGCAACAAGGTGCTCGGCCGCCTTGCTGCCGAAATCGCACTCCGCTTGCGCGGCAAGCACAAGCCCGAATACACGCCGCATGTCGATACGGGCGACTACATCGTCGTGATCAATGCTGACAAGCTCACGCTGTCGGCTGAAAAGGCGGGCAAGAAGACGTACTACCGTCACACGGGCTATCCCGGCGGTATCTACGAAACCACCTTTAAGGAAATGCAGGCCAAGCACCCCGGCCGTGCTCTCGAAATCGCGGTCAAGGGCATGCTCCCGAAGGGCCGTCTCGGCTACGCCATGATCAAGAAGCTCAAGATCTACGCTGGCGCCGAACACCCGCACACCGCACAGCAGCCCAAGGTTCTTGACATTTAAGGTGGAAAAAGATGATCGGTAACTACAACTACGGCACCGGCCGTCGCAAGAGCTCTGTGGCTCGCGTGTTCATCAAGCGCGGCACGGGCAAGATCGTGATCAACGGTCGTGACATCAACGAATTCTTCAAGCGCGAAACCGGCCGCATGATCGTCATGCAGCCCCTGCAGCTCACCGAAAACCTCGAAACGTTCGACATTATGGTCAACGTGACGGGCGGCGGTGAATCCGGCCAGGCCGGTGCAGTGCGCCACGGCATCACCCGCGCTCTGATCGACTACGATGCTGGTCTCAAGCCCGTTCTGTCGGCTGCCGGCCTCGTGACCCGCGACGCTCGCGAAGTCGAACGTAAGAAGGTTGGTCTGCGCAAGGCCCGCCGCGCCAAGCAGTTCAGCAAGCGCTAATCGTTCGCAGGCTTTTACCTCGGTATACTTTCCGCAAACTGTGGTTTGCAAAGAAAGTACCGGGGTCAAGAGCGACAAAGACCGTCTCCCATCTCGGGCGGCGGTCTTTTTTTGCGTTCGTATTTCCGTGAGTTTGCGGCCCAATCCTTTAACACATGCAAAATAAAAATCGGGAGTCAGTGGATATGCAGGAAAAAATCATCAAGGCGGGTATTGTCGGGGGGACTGGCTATACGGGCGTGGAGCTCTTGCGTCTGCTTGCCCGTCACCCGGCGGTTAAAGTCTGCGCCATTACTTCCCGCAAAGACGCGGGAACGGCGGTGACGGCCATGTATCCGTCATTGCGCGGATTTATGGATGATCTTGTGTTTAGTACGCCCGAGGAAGCGAAGCTCACGGAGTGCGATGTTGTGTTCTTTGCAACGCCGCATGGAGTGGCAATGAGCATGGCGCGCGAACTGACTGCGGCCGGTGTAAAGATCATTGACCTTGCCGCAGATTTTCGACTGCGTGACACGGGCGTTTTCAAGGCTTGGTACAAACTTGATCACGCTTGTCCGGATCTGCTTGAGGAAGCGGTTTATGGCCAGCCCGAGACCATGCGCGAAAAGATGAAAAACGCCCGCATTCTCGGCATGGCGGGCTGCTATCCGACATCCATTGAACTCGGTCTGCTGCCGCTGATGGAATACGAAAAGGAGCATCCGGGAACATTTGATCTGAAAACCATCATTGCCGACAGCAAATCGGGTATCTCTGGTTCGGGCAAAAAAGCGGATGTGTCGATTATTACGGCCGAGATGTCGGATAACTTCCATGCGTATGGACTCAAGGGACATCGACATGGTCCGGAAATCGAGCAGCAGCTCAAACTGTTTGCCGGTACGGACGCTTTGAAACTGACGTTCGTGCCGCATCTGCTGCCGACGATTCGCGGCATTCATTCCACAATTTACATTCGTCTCAAGGATGCATCCACCCAGATTGATTTGCAGAAACTCTATGAGAATCGCTATGCAAACGAATATTTTGTGGATGTGATGCCTGCGGGTTCCACGCCTGAGACTCGAAGCGTCAGAGGTTCGAATTTCCTGCGTCTGGCGGTTCATCGTCCGGGCAACGGCGACATGATCATCGTTCTGGCCGTTGAGGACAATCTGGTCAAGGGAGCTGCCGGACAGTCCGTTCAAGCCATGAATATTCTGTTCGGTCTGGATGAGAAAACGGGATTGGATGCACCGGCATTGGTGCCGTAAGTTGATTAAAGGGGACAACCGAAAGGCGTCAGGCAAACCCTAGGCGTAAAAGAAGGCGTTTTTCGGTAAATCTCCAATTCAATTTTTAAGGCTTACAGTCGAATTTCCGTATAATCCAAAGGCTTTGTATGTGCGGCTGAGCAGGCTGCGCAAAAGAAGAAGTTTATTAACGAGAAATCCAAAACGAGAGGTAAGAAGTGTTCTTCATTTCTGACGCAATGGCACAGACGGCCGGCGCTGCCGGCGGTACCAGCGGTCTTCTGATGCAGATCGTTCCGATCATTCTGATTTTTGTTGTTTTCTGGTTCTTCCTGATTCGTCCTCAGCAGAAGCGCCAAAAGGAACACCAGAAGATGTGCGAAGCCCTCACCAAGGGTGACGAAATCGTTACGATCGGCGGTTTGGCCGGTCGCATTGCCAGCGTTGACGAGCAGTACATCGTGATCGAAATCAGCAAGGTTGAAGGCAACCCCGTGACGATTACGATGCAGCGCGGCGCCGTTCAGACGGTACTTCCGCGCGGCACGCTGAAGTCGATCGACAAGTAAGATCGCTTCATTGAGCGGGCGTGCTGTATCCGAGTGCAAAAGGTTCGGGTACGGCTCACGCCCGCTTTGACATTTAAAGCAACGCACCGCAAACGGTTTCATGCCTTTTGCGGTTGTTGCGTAGAAAGCGGGTTCATTCGCCAGTTTCGAAATCCCTCTTTCTGCATGCAGGGCTCGATTGCAGAGTCTTGTCGGTTGGAGGCCCAGGATCTTCAACCTTCCGAGTTTCACAACGAAAGGCGCTTGCTCGTGCTTTTTTTCGAAATAAAGTGCGGTAGCAAGCCGGCCCGGAGTTTTTGTCATGAATCGATACGCTCTTTGGAAGTACATCGTCATTGGCGTTGTGTTGATCATCGCCGCCTTGTACACCCTTCCGAATTTTTATGGTGAATCGCCTGCCGTTCAGGTGAGTTCCGGTAAGTCGACGGTCAAGATCGATGAGACGGTGCTTGCCCGCGTAGAAAAGGCGTTGGCTGACGCTCAGCTTCAGCCCAATGGCATTTTCTACGCGCAAGGTGCTCAGCAAAACACGGTGCGCGTGCGCTTTGATCCGACTGAGGCCGAAAAGCAGCTTCAGGCTCGTGAAGTGCTTGAACGTGCACTCAATCCCGATCGGACGGATCCGTCCTATATCGTGGCTCCCAATCTGGTGCCCAATACGCCGGAGTGGCTGCTCAAGATCAACGCTTTGCCGATGTACCTTGGTCTTGACCTTCGCGGCGGCGTGCACTTCCTGCTTCAGGTTGACATGCATGCGGCCATCGAAAAGCGTGCCGAATCGACGGCTTCCGATCTGCGTACTCAGTTCCGTGACAAGCGTATTCGTCATGCGGGCATCTCGCGTCAGGGCAACACGGTTGTCATCACATTCAACGATCAGAATGAGCGTGCACGTGCCAACGACCTGCTGCGTTCCACGCAGCCCGATCTTGTGGTGACGGAAAGTGAGCGCGCAGGCAAATATCTGTTGTCTGCCGAGCTCTCCCAAAAGGCCATTCAGAATGTGCAGGAATATGCTTTAAAGCAGAATATTTCAACGTTGCACAACCGAATCAACGAACTGGGTGTGGCAGAACCTGTGATTGCTCAGCAGGGAGCCGATCGCATTGTGGTGCAGCTGCCGGGCGTTCAGGATACGGCCAAAGCCAAGGACATCCTTGGTCGTACCGCCACGCTTGAGGTTCGCATGGTTGATGATTCCCCCGAAGCACTGACCCAGCTTGCTCAGGGCAATGTGCCTTTCGGCGATGAGAAATATCTGGATCGAGAAGGTCGTCCGATTCTTGTGAAGCGCCGCGTCGTGCTCACCGGTGAAAACCTCAACGATGCACAACCCGGTTTTGATTCTCAGACGCAGGAACCCACGGTCAATCTGACGCTCGACAACAAGGGCGCCCGTATTTTCCGTGACGTGACGCGAGACAATGTCGGCAAGCGCATGGCCATCATCCTTTTTGAAAAGGGAAAGGGTGAAGTGGTGACGGCTCCTGTGATTCGTCAGGAAATTGCAGGCGGCCGCGTTCAGATTTCTGGTCGCATGACGACGATGGAAGCCACCGATACCGCACTGCTGTTGCGTGCTGGTTCCCTGGCTGCCCCGATGGAAATCGTGGAAGAACGTCTGATTGGACCGTCTCTGGGGGCTGACAACATTGAATCCGGTTTCCGTTCGACGCTCTATGGCTTTGGAATCGTGGCCGTCTTCATGGTGGTCTACTACCAGGTATTCGGCGTGGTGTCGGCAGTGAGCCTTCTTTGCAACGTGATGTGTTTGGTGGCATTGCTTTCCATGCTGCAGGCAACGCTGACGCTTCCCGGTATTGCCGCTATTGCTTTGACACTTGGTATGGCCGTTGACTCGAACGTGCTTATCAATGAACGTATTCGAGAAGAGCTTCGTATCGGGCGCACGCCGCAGCTCGCTATCAGCGAGGGTTACGGCATGGCATTTGCCACGATTGTGGACTCGAACGTCACGAGTTTGATTGCCGGTATCGCACTGCTTATTTTTGGCTCGGGGCCTGTGCGCGGTTTTGCCGTGGTGCACTGCTTGGGCATCATGACATCGCTCTTTACCTCCGTGATTGTTTCGCGCAGCTTGGTAAACCTCATTTACGGTCGCCGCAAGAAGCTCACGCGTGTTCATATCGGTCAGGTCTGGCGTCCTGAGACGGCACAGACGAAGTCGAAGTAAAGAATTAAGAGAGGAAAATCATGGAGTTTTTCCGCATTCACAAGACAATCCCGTTCATGCGTTATTCGCACATTTTGAACGCGATTTCTTTGATTTCATTTGTGGTTGCCGTCTTTTGGCTGTTCTGGCACGGCCTGGCGTTGTCCATTGAATTTACGGGCGGCACTCAGGTTGTGGTGCAGTATCCGGAAGCGGTTCAGACCGAGCAGGTTCGAGAACAGATTCAAAAGAAGTTGGGCGTGGAAGCTGCGGTTCAAAACTATGGAACGGCTCGCGACATCATGATTCGTCTTCCGATGAAGGAAGGCGAGTCATCCGGTCAGATGGCCGGAGAACTGCTCAAGGCGCTTCAGGAAACAGCACCTGATGTGAAGATGCTCAACAACGAATTCGTGGGCCCTCAGGTGGGTGAAGAGCTTGCCAGCGACGGTCTGACGGCATTGATGCTGGTTGTGGTGGGCATCATCATTTATTTGTCGCTGCGATTCGAGTGGAAGTTTGCCGTGGCAGCCATCATTGCCAACCTGCACGATATCGTAATCGTGGTGGGCATTTTTGCGGTGATGGGATGGGAGTTCTCGCTTCCGGTTCTGGCTGCTGTACTAGCCGTATTGGGCTATTCGGTGAACGAATCCGTGATCATTTTCGACCGTGTGCGTGAACACTTCCGCAAGATGCGTCGTGCTGACACGGTTGAGGTGATCAACTCGGCTATTACCGCCACGATTTCGCGTACGGTGATCACGCACGGCTCAACGCTTGCGATGACGCTTGCCATGTTCTTCTTCGGTGGCCCTGCTCTGCATTACTTTGCATTGGCGCTGACGATCGGTATTCTGCTGGGGGTGTACTCGTCCGTATTTGTGGCGGCCGCTATTGCAATGTATCTTGGCGTGAAGCGAGAAGATCTTGTGAAAGCAGTCAAAAAGGATGAAGTTCAGGAGATAGTACCGTAATGATGCATGGTGGTATAACTTTCCAAGCATCTGTTATGTCTAAAAGCAACAATGTCTATTGACAACTATTGAATTCTGGCCTATGTTGAAAGCTTTTATTAAGTCTTCAGAGAACTAGAAATTATGCTATTCTAATAAAACTTAGCAAATAAAATCAAGATGTTATAGTACTAAGATTGTTTAACGACTTTAATGCAACAAAATGAATAATATTC
>DXSO01000098.1 GCA_019410445.1 Sutterella sp. | reverse complement strand
TTCCAAGGCTGCACGCTGCTCTGCAGGCAAGGTTTCAAGCGCCTGACGCATTTCTTGCGCCGTGATCACCAAGTCACTCAGTTTTTCAGCCGGCAGGCGATCAAAACGAGCCGTGTATTCAAGCACTGCCGCGTCACCGCGTTCACGAACATCATCAACAATAGCCTCTGCTCGACGCGTGATTTCCGGATCCACACTCGCATCGACTGCAACGAGTTCGCTGAATTTCTTCTGAAAGTCCGCCTCGGCAGACGACAAACGACGAATTTGCATAAATTCCTCCCTGCAAATCTTTTAAATTCTTTCCGACTCAGGCCGCCTGCGCGCGGGCTCTTTCTTCGGCAACTTCCCGCATGGCATTCATAATCGGCATCAGTTCTTCACGCTTGAGTTTCATTGCGGCTTGGTTGACGATCAAACGCGAGGAAATCGGAGCAATCGTCTTAATTTCCACCATATTATTGGCCTTAAGCGTTGCGCCGCTGCTTACAAGATCCACAATGGCGTCGGCAAGTCCGGCTATCGGAGCCAGCTCCATAGAACCATACAGCTTGATGAGATCCACGTGCACGCCCTCGCGACCGAAATAATCTCGAGACCACTTAATGTACTTCGTCGCCACTCGGATACGACTGCCGCGACGCACATTGGCATCCCAGTCAAAACCGCGCGGCGCAGCCACGCTCATTCGACAACGCGCAATGCCCAGATCCACCGGCACATACAGCCCATTGCCTCCGTGTTCATACAGCGAATCCCAACCAGCAACCCCCAGATCAGCCGCACCATACTGAACGTAAGTCGGCACGTCCGTAGCGCGAAGCACCACGATGCGGAGATCCTCCCTGTTGGTTCCGATCATGAGCTTGCGTGATTCTTCCGGATCTTCCTGCGGTTCGATCCCCGCGGCAGCCAAAAACGGCAAAACCTCCTGGAAGATTCGACCTTTCGATAAAGCAAGCGTAATCACTTCTGCCTCGATTTTTTTCTTATTTAATTCAGCTCAAGCGTTCAATCTGCGCTCCCAACGCGGAAAGCTTGGCCTCGATATGTTCATAGCCTCGATCCAGATGGTAGATGCGCTCGATGACAGATTCACCCTGCGCAGCCAGCGCTGCAATCACCAAACAGGCTGAAGCACGCAGATCTGTGGCCATTACATTGGCACCATCGAGTTTTTCAACACCTTGCACCACCGCCGTGTGTCCGTCGACATGAATATCGGCTCCCATGCGCTGCAGTTCCGGCACATGCATGAAGCGATTCTCAAAAATCGTTTCCACAATTCGTCCTGTTCCTGAAGAAACAGCATTGAGCGCCATGAATTGTGCCTGCATGTCCGTTGGAAAGCCCGGATGAGGAATCGTACGAATATCCACCGCCTTTGGACGCTCGGAAATCTTCGCTCGGATCCAATCCTCTCCGACTTGTACGTCGCCTCCTGCCTCTCGCAGTTTTCCGATGACGGCCTCCATGGCCCAAGGAACAGTCTGCGTCACGAGTACGTCACCTCGTGTTGCCAAAGCTGCACACAAAAACGTGCCCGTTTCGATGCGATCGGCAATTACGGCATGTTCACAGCCATGGAGCTTTTCCACACCTTCAATCACAATCTGCGGCGTACCTGCTCCCGTGATGCGGGCTCCCATCTTGTTGAGGCAATCGGCCAAATCAATGACCTCAGGCTCACGCGCGGCGTTTTCAATGATGGTTGTTCCCTGCGCCAATACGGCTGCCATCATCATGTTTTCAGTTCCAGTCACGGTAACCATATCCGGAACAATGCGGCACCCCGTCAGACGAGAGGCCCGAGCAATCATGTACCCGTGATCGATATCTATTTCCGCTCCCATCATCTTGAGAGCCTTGATGTGCTGATCGACAGGACGAGCTCCAATGGAACAACCCCCCGGCAACGACACACGTGCCGTCCCAAAACGAGATGTCAACGGACCAAGTACGAGCACGGAAGCCCGCATTGTCTTGACGAGTTCGTACGGGGCTTCTGTGGAAACCAGATTGGCCGCGTTGATGCGCACCGATCCGTTTCCGAGCAATTCAAAAACAACGCCCATGCCCTGCAGAAGCTTGGCCATCGTGCGCACATCGGCAAGATCAGGAACATTGTGAAGCACGACATCGTCGGCGGTTAAAAGCGCCGCGGCAATAATCGGCAGCGCAGCATTCTTAGCCCCCGAAGCCTTTACCTGACCGACGAGACGACGACCGCCGACAATCTTGAGTTTCTGCATAAATCCGTATCCAATTCTGAGCTTTGGAGCCATCTGTCGAAACCGCACATCAAGCTCCGTCCGAGTGGGTGATTTTAGCGCAGCAACATCGGCTTCCTACCTTGTTTTTGCGGCTTTTTCGGGGTTCTTACTCAAACAAAATGCGACTCAAAGCGCACGAAATGATGAATTGGCCCATGTCCATTCCCCACACTTAGGTCATCCGATGCGCTGATGGCCTGCTCGATGTAGCAGCGAGCCATGCGTACGGCTGCTGCAAGATCGTCTGTCTGAGCCCATAACGCAGCAATCGCAGAAGAAAGCGAACAGCCTGTGCCATGCGTATTTTTTGTATGTACGCGCGCCCCATCGAGATCAATCCATTCCTTGCCGTCATAGAAAACATCGCGCAACAAATCGCCCGAGCAATGCCCGCCTTTGAGATAAACAGCCGCTTTGCATCCGCATAATTCCCAAAGATCTCGCGCGGCCTCATGCATCTGTTCCGTTGCTGCGATCTCTCGCCCCAGCAGCACGGAAGCTTCAGGCAAATTCGGCGTAATCACATCGGCCAACGGCAGCATCGTCTCTCGAAAAAAGGCAACAGCATCGTCAGGCATTAGCCTGTCTCCGCTTTTGGCCACCATCACGGTATCAAGCACGATTTTGCGGGCTTGATGAAAACGCAATGCCTGCGCAACGGCATCCATCACGTCCACTGCCCCCAACATACCAATCTTGACGGCATCAATCCGTACATCGGAAAAAAGCGTATCGATCTGCGCCTTCACAAACGAAGCCGGAATCGGCATCACTCCGGTTACCGCGGTCGTGTTCTGTGCCGTCAATGCGGCAATCACTCCGGTTGCAAATGTCCCCAAAGCCGACATCACTTTGACATCAGCCAAAACTCCGGCACCTCCCGAAGGATCAACACCGGCAATCGTCAGGACATTTTTGATCGCTCGTTTGCCCATATCTCTCTCACAAATTGCATCTGTCGTTGTGTGGCTCCCGTATAAAGCGAAGCAAACTCAAGAGCTCTCCGACTGCGTTCCGCCAAAGTACCATCCACAAGCCATGACAACGCCGTTTCCACAGCTCCGCGCGGATGCGCGGCCTGCACTGCTCCGCCCGCTGTCAGCGCATCTGCAACAACCTTGGCAAAGTTATACGTGCTCGATCCCACGACAACGGGCGAGCCCGAAGCAGCCGGTTCAATCAGATTCTGACAGCCGTACTGGCCAAAACTGCCGCCCATAATGCACACATCCGAAAGAGCGCAATAAAAACTCATCTCGCCCATCGTGTCGCCAAGCAAAACAGCCGGTGCACTATTTAAGTCATCAAAATGAGCATCTTCGCTGCGACGGATTACACGACACCCCGAACGCCTCAAGATCTCGGCGACTTCATCAAACCGCTGCGGATGCCGAGGCACAACAAGAAAAATCGCCTCTTCCATATGCTCTGCCAAATGCGGTGCGAACATCATCTCTTCGCCCTCGCGCGTGCTGGCCAGAAGAATCACCTTCTTGCGGAAGTTCTTTTTGAGTTCGGCGGCTTCTTTAACTTGTGCAACTTCGGGACGGATGTCGAACTTCACAGAGCCGCAAACATGAATGTTGCGTGCTCCCAAAGCCTGCAAGCGATCAGCATCCTCCTGGCTTTGTGCCAGAACTGCAGCAAACGAAGCAAAGGCCGGCGCCATCAACGAAGCAACCAAACGAGCCTGCCCCGCACTTTTTTCCGATTCCCGAGCATTGGCCAACACCACCGGAATTTTCCGCTCAGCCGCCTCCCGCATCATGTTGGGCCAAACCTCAGTCTCCATCACAATTCCCATGAGCGGACGAGTCTGAGCGAAAAATTTTCGCATCAGGCGCGGATTGTCGTAGGGCAAGTAACACTGCACGATTCGTCCTGGATAACGCTCGGCAATTTTTGCACCCGTATCACGCCCCGTCGGCGTCATACAGGTCAGAAGAATTTCCGCATCAGGATTCTCAGTCAAAAAAGCATCAATAAGCGTACGTGCGGCCACAGTTTCTCCGACACTGACCGCATGCAGCCACAATCGAGGCTTCTCAGAAGTTGGATAATCACACCAACCGAAGCGTTCATCCCAGTGCTCGAGGTATTCCGGCTGCTTTTTGGCCCGCTTTTTCAAATAGCACTTAGCCAACGGCAGCGCACAATATGTCAAACCTCGATAAAGCGTTGAAATCAACATTGATCAGACCCTCTCTAAAGGGGTTATTGCTCAGCGGCCTGAGCCATCACAGCGTGCAGAGCAGCCAATACCTCTTCGGCCTGCGGAACAACTCCTTTGTCTCCGACGGTCGCACAGGCATTTTCCGACACCAAAGAGAAAAGTTCGGCACTTGTCCCAACAATGACGCCTACGGAAGGAACACCCAAAGCTGCCCCCAAATGCGTCAGTCCCGTATCCACACCAATCAAACAACGGGCTCCGGCAATCACCTCAGCCAGAGCTTTTAAACTCAATCGAGGCAATACGACAACGGAACCCGGTACTGCAGCGGCAATCTGCTCGCAGTAGGCCTTTTCTTTATCGTTACCCCAAAAAAGAACACTCATCATGCCGTCAACTGCAAAATCTTTTGCCACTTCAGTCCAACGCGCCTTGGGCCAAAGTTTTTCGGCTCGGCTTGTATTCACGGCAAGTGCGGCATAAGGCGTTGTGACTCCTCGCGGAGTCATCGGACGCACATTTAGGCCGTAGTGAAGATCGTCTTCATCGATGGTGTAGCCGAGCGCCTGGGCTGCCATCGTGCGATAGCGCAGTACAGGAGGCAATTTATTGGACACAGGCAGCGTCCGCGTATAAAAGCGTGCAGCCAACGGTTCTTTGATATTGTCTTTGGAGTAGCCCACGCTCTCGACTCCGGCCCAGCGTGCGACAAGTGCTGTCCGAATCAGTCCCTGAAGGTCAATCACAATATCGTATCGAGCCTCAGCCAAAGAACGCCTCAGCCCCAAGACTTCCTCTCGAACCGATGAAGAAAAAATGTGTTTTCGCCAACGTCGAAAAGCTGTCACGACAATCTTGTCGACATAAGGGGAAAGCTTCGGAATATCGGTAAAGCTTTCCTCAACCACCCAACTGAGCTCGCAGTCGGGAAAGTGCTTTTTGATGTCATAAGCCACCGGCATCGCATGCACAATGTCGCCCATGGATGAAGACTTGATGACGAGGATTTTTTTTGCCATATCCGAAAAGGCCTCAAAAGGAGAACAAAGCGTCTGCCGCAACAGCAACAGACGCCCGGTTTATTTTCCAATCTGAATCAAATCACCGTAGCTTCCGCACGCCGTGAAAGCTTCTTACCAAATTCCACACCGGGTTGATCAAAGGGATTGATCCCATAGAGCGTCCCCAACATGGTGGTTTTATGTTCATACAGTGCCATGAGCGCCCCCAGACGGGCCGCATTGAGCTGATCGATACTGATGGTGGAGACTGCATTGAAGCAATTCGTTCCTTCGCGTGTGATCAGCGCTTCGGCTTGAGCCTTGGCATTTGCGATCAGCACCCGGTGCAGGTCAGCGTGTCGATGACCGGGCTTTTCACACCACAGCAAATCGATCGCCGTGCACCCTGTTCCTTCTCGAAGCCACTGGTAAAACGAGTGTTGCGACTCATTGCCATGCCCGCCCCATACAGCCTGTCCCGTCGCACCTTCAATGCAAGTCCCGTCTGCAGCGACATGTTTGCCAAGACTTTCCATTTCAAGTTGCTGCAGCCACATTACCATTGTGCGCAAACGTTCGTCATACGGCAGGAAACACTGTTGTTCAATCCCCAGACGCGTGGAGTTGTGATACGCAATCAAAGCCAACAGCAAGGGAAGATTTTCTCCTGCACAAGACTGCGCCACATGCACATCCATGGCATGCGCTCCCGCTAAAAGCGATCGGAATGCATCCGACCCCAACGCTACGGCATCTGCAAGTCCGATAGCCGACCAGACTGAGAAACGGCCTCCAACCCACTCCCAAATCGGGAAAAAGTTCTCTTTAGGAAGATTCATCTCATCGGCTGCATTCGGATTGGCCGAGACCACCACCATGTGCCGCGCGCGGTCATCTCCCGAAATACCAGCCTCAAGCAGCCATTGATCAATGGCTGCAGCATTCACAGCCGTTTCTCGTGTCTTGAAACTTTTGGAAGAAATGATGACCAGCGTCTTAAAC
>DXSO01000097.1 GCA_019410445.1 Sutterella sp. | reverse complement strand
CGTTGAAACAATTTTAAACAATGCGGTCGGAACACTTTCTTTTGTCCCGGCTCCCCTCCCAAACCCCAATGAGGCATTCGGATGGATTTACTCCTTAACCCCATCATCCTTTCGGTGTTGGTTCTTTGCGTACTCTGCCTTGTCAAGGTCAATGTGCTTTTTGCATTGATTCTTGCCGCCATCACCGCCGGTCTGAGCGGAGGCATCGATATCGGCAAAACGATGTCGTTGCTTTCTTCCGGCTTTTCGGCAAACGCGACCACCGCGCTTTCCTATATCTTGCTCGGCACTTTTGCCGTTGCAATTGCCCATACCGGCTTGATGCAGGTGCTGGTGTCGTGGCTATCCAAGCATCTGGGATCTCGTCCCGGAATTTTCTGTTTGGTGTTGGCATTCATCGCCTGCTTGTCACAGAACGTTGTCCCTGTTCACATTGCCTTTATCCCGCTGCTGATTCCTCCGCTTCTGCTTTTGATGAACAAAATGCAGCTGGATCGTCGTGCCGTTGCCTGCTCTCTCAGCTTTGGCCTCAAGGCTCCCTACATCACTCTGCCGGTCGGTTTCGGTTTGATCTTTCAGGGCATTGTCGCCGACAGCATGACGCAAAGCGGCATGAAAACCACCGTATCGGACGTCGCCTCCGTCAACTGGATCCTGGGTTTGGCGATGTTCATCGGTCTTTTGCTTTCCATTTTCGTGCTTTTCAGAAAACCCCGTCACTACGAAAATCGCCCCGTCATCGGGATGGAAAAAACCGCTGAATTTGAAAAATTTGAAATGAAGCACTGGGCAACACTGCTTGCCATCGTGCTTGCCGTTGCAGTACAGCTAATCTGGGAATCCCTGCCTTTAGCCGCACTCATTGGCTTGATCGTCATGATTCTCGGCAGAGCGTTCCTCTTTAAGGAACTCGATGAGCACATCTCCGGCGGCATTTCCATGATGGGATTCATCGCCTTCGTGATGCTCATCGCCGGCGGCTATGCGGCCATTCTGAAAGAAACCGGCGCTGTCAATGAACTGATCGAAAGCGTCGTTCCCTATCTGCACGCCAACAAAGTGCTTGCCGCTACAATCATCACGGCCATCGGTCTTATCGTGACGATGGGTATCGGCACCTCCTTTGGTACCGTCCCCATTTTGGCTGTTATCTACGTACCGCTTTGCTCTGCCGTAGGCTTCTCGCTTCCGGCCACGATTCTTCTGATGTCTGCTGCCGGTGCCCTAGGTGATGCCGGATCCCCGGCTTCCGATACGACACTGGGCCCCACCAGCGGCCTGAATGCCGACGGTCAGCATGACCACATTTGGGACACCTGCGTTCCGACCTTCATTGCCTACAACATCCCGCTGATGCTCGCAGGCATCATCGGCGCTCAGTTTATTTAACGCGTACTGAGTTTTCTTAATGGGGCGATTTCTTTCCAAGAAGTCGCCCTTTTTTTTATTCCCTAAGACCGAGCTTTCTCGGCTCGAATCTGTCGGACGCTTTTGCCGTTGATTCCATAGTTATTCATTGGAATTTCGTCTATGACAACCACCAAATGCGTCGTGTCCTTGCCCAAAACATCGGCAATCAGTTTCGTCACGCCCTCGATTAATTTTGCTTTTTGCTCCGTTGTGGGAGCTTCTTCGTCACCGGTCAGTTTGATGTTGACATAGGGCATAGAGTTCTCCTTGTGGTAGCTACATTTATTCATTATCACCGCTTACAAACAATCCCGACAAAACTCTGACTAAAGGAATCTCCTGAGTCTTTTGCCCTCATCAATGTGTTGTAAAAAAACGTCAATCTTTACTCTTTCTTGATTTTTCACCCCCCGTGTAGTTGAGGCTTGTTTCATTCAGAGTAACAATGCACTCACCCTTTCGGAACAAAAGGGTGACAGGGCCTTCGGGCATGCTGCGGTTCCTTGCAGGCTTGCAGCGTACAAACTCCCGGGCCTTTTTGATCAAAAAGATCCCCCTATCTTTAATAGGAACAAATCAAAATGAAAAAGACTCTTGCTGCAGTTGCCGTTCTCGGTGCTTTTGCCGGTTCCGCTCTCGCTGCTGACGTTCAGCTCTATGGTATCGTTGACGAAGGTTTTGCCTACGGTCATGTTGACCTTGACGACGGTAAGGATGCTACGGATAGCTTCAGCCTGAATTCCGGCATGCAGTCCGGCTCCCGTTTCGGCATCAAGGGCACGGAAGACCTCGGCAACGGCCTGACGGTTGGCTTCGTTCTTGAAAATGGCTTCACTGCAGATGATGGTGCAGACAACGACACGTTCTTTGATCGTGAATCCAGCCTCTTCTTGGAAGGCGCCTTCGGTAAGGTTGCCGTCGGCCGCATGGGTTCCATCAACAACGGCACGAGCTCCTGGGCTCAGATCGGTGTTCTTTCTGCTTTCGGTACTTCCAGCTGGGGTGGATACTCCGCTCAGATCGGCAGCACCGCTTCCACCGCAGGTTTGTGGAACAACATGATTTCCTACCAGACTCCGAGCTTTGCCGGCTTCAAGGTGTTTGCTCAGTACGGTATGGGTAATCAGGTTACCAAGACCTACCAGAAGCAAGTTGCTGTTGAAGAACCTGGTTCTGGCAACATTATGGTCGACGAAAGCAAGACCTTCGGCACCGAAAATGAATCCTCGAGCAACCGTTACTATGCCATCGGTGCCACCTATGCCAACGGCCCTCTGACTGCTTACTTCGCTGTTGACTCCATCAACTACAGCTCCGTGACTGGTCTTGCCGCTGAAACTGGCGCTCTGCAGTACGGTGACGTTGACGACAGCCTGACCGTTACCCTCGGCGGCAACTATGACTTCGAAGTCGCCAAGGTCTTCTTCGGCGCTCAGTATTTCGACGAAGTTGCTACCTTCGGTGATCTGGCCAAGAAAGTCAGCTTTGCTAGCAAGATTAAGGGCTACGGCCTGAACCTCTCTGCTGCTATTCCGATGATGGGCGGCAAGATGATGGCTGGCTTGGGCTATGTTGATGCCGAAGACGTTGACAACAGCAACAACGAGCTGCAGCGTTATGTTGTGTCCGTTGGCTATGACTACGCCTTCAGCAAGCGTACCGACGTGTATGCTGCTGCTAACTACATGCAGGACTCCATCGACAAGGGTGCTGACAGCATGGATCCCTACGCCTTCACGGTTGGCGTTGGTCTGCGCCACAAGTTCTAATCAGCACTTTCGCTTGATTAAAACTTACTCGACCTAGTCGAGAAAGAAGCCCTCTGAACATTTCATGTTGCAGAGGGCTTTTTGTATGGTCTTTTCATTCATGTTCCTGAGCAGAATTCCTCACGTGCCTATTTTTTAGGCACTAAGAAATTTTTATTACAAATCAGTGACAGAGAAGACGCATACCCCCACTTATTCACAAAACCTGTGAAGAACCTTACGGTTATTCACACGTCTGCTTGGCTTTACCTTGTGATTGTCCGATCTCTTGCCTCTACAATGGAGGTACCCCTCAACGAGATGAGTCAAGCTATGCGTACGACGATGCTTACCGCTGCCGTTGCGGCACTGCTTTTAAGCGGCTGTTCCACCACCGTTGTCTTTGAAAGCGACATCGAAGGAGCTACCGTAACGACCGTAGCCGGTCAGAAATACGGCACCACCCCCGTTTCCGTTTCTTTTTCCAACGACGATTTGGATGCCTCTCGTCAAGCCGACGGATGTGCGCGCATTCTCGGAGTGATTTATACCTGGCCGTCCGGTGCGACGGTCGCCTCCCCTGATCCAATCATTCTTTGTTCCGATGCGTCCGTGCACCGCTACGTGATGAAGCGCCCGCCCCAAGCTCCGGGGCTGGAACAGGATCTTCAATTTGCGTTGCAGTTGGCAAAAAAACGGCAAGCGCAACTGCAGGCCGAACTGGAAGCCGAGCGTCTCTATAACGATCGTTTCATGTGGGGACCGCTTTTCTGGGGGCCTCCGTTGGGAATGCCTCCGCCTCGCCCGCATCGCTGATGGCCCCAGACTCAATCCGACTTGCTTTTGCGTTAGCCTAAAGCGGCGGTATTCTCATTAAAATGGCACCACTTTTCAGTTATTGACTTCTAGCTTCCTGTGATGAAAGTTCTCGGCATTGAAAGCTCGTGCGACGAAACGGGCGTTGCGTTGATTGACAGCGAAAAAGGTCTGCTTGCCGACGCCGTGCACACTCAAATTGACATGCACCGCGCCTACGGCGGCGTGGTGCCTGAACTTGCCAGTCGCGACCACATTCGACGCGCTCTGGTGCTCATTGACGATGTGCTCTCACGCGCCAACGTCACAAAAGAAGAATTGGGTGCCATCGCCGTCACCGAGGGTCCAGGATTAGCCGGTGCATTGCTCGTAGGCTCCTCAGTCGCACACGCCATCGGCTATGCCCTCAATGTTCCCGTTGTCGGCGTACACCACTTGGAAGGCCATCTGCTTTCGGCCTGCCTTGCTGATCCGGCGCCGCAGTTTCCGTTCCTGGCGCTTTTGGTAAGCGGCGGACACACGCAGTTTATGCGCGTCAATGCGTTCGGCAGCTACGAACTGTTGGGAGAAACTCTGGATGACGCAGCCGGCGAAGCGTTTGACAAAACCGCTCAACTGCTCGGCGAAGGATATCCCGGCGGTCCTGCGGTGTCGCGTCTGGCTGAAACAGGGAGAGCCGGCGCCATTGAACTGCCTCGTCCCATGCTGCATTCGGCTTCACTCGATATGAGCTTTTCGGGGCTTAAAACCGCTGTGCTCACGGCAGTCAACGACGCGGTCGATCCGACGGACGCTCAATTTCGCAGTGATCTTGCTTTGGCGTTTACGCAAGCCGTTGCGGAAGTGCTTACCGCCAAAGCCGTCAAAGCCATCAAAATGACCGGCATCAAGCAGTTGGTGGTTGCCGGCGGCGTTTCTGCCAACAAAACACTCCGTGCAAGCCTCATTGAAGCTTGCCGCAAACGCTCTGCCCGCGTGTTCTTCCCGCCTCAGCGTCTGTGCACGGACAACGGCGCCATGATTGCCATCGCCGGACTCATGCGTTTGCAGCACATGAGTTCAGATGAATTTGAAGCCGCTCGCAAACGCTGGAGCTTTTCAGCCAAACCCCGTTGGACGCTCTCGCAGGCGGCCAAACCCGATGATGTCAATCCGCGTCAGCGAATGCGCAACCACTGATAAAAAAGGCTCGATTAAAAATCGAGCCTTTTTTATTCCTTTTATATTTTTCGACTTAGCCGTTGTGCTTGGCCGACCAAGCTTCCCACCCGGCTTGACGCAGCTTGCAGGCAGGGCATTTGCCGCATCCATATCCCCAGTCGTGCAGAACATCGTGTTCGCCCATGTAGCACGTGTGCGTCTGCGTGCGCACGAATTCCACAAAAACGTCTCCACCCAAATCGTGAGCCAAAGCCCACGTTTCTTCTTTTGTGAGCCACATCAACGGCGTTTCAATAACCACCTGACGATCCAGTCCTAAAGACAACGACACCTGCAGACTCTTTAACGTATTGTCACGACAGTCGGCATAGCCGGAATAATCCGTCTCACACATTCCACCCACCAAAACCGAACCGCCGCGACGGTAGGCAATGGCAGAAGCAAAGGTGAAAAAGAGCAGATTGCGGGCCGGTACGAAAGAGTTGGGAACTCCGTCTTTTTCAAACTCAATTTCGATTTCACGTGTCAGCGAACACTCTGAAATTTGTCCGAGCACCTTCATGTCGATCATGTGATCTTGTCCAAGGCGTCCTCGGGCATAGGGCAGCACCTCTTCAATGGTTTCAAGAATATGCTTTCGACAGACGATCTCAGCCGTATGACGCTGGCCATAGTCGAATCCCACGGTTTCCACTTCCTTGAAATTCTTAAGCGCCCAAGCCAAACACGTCGTGGAATCCTGTCCGCCAGAAAAGAGCACCAACGCTTTTTTATCCGCAAAACCGCCGGCCATTGCCTCACCTTTCAACTTAACAAAACACGAATTTTAGTGCCTTCTTCATACGCATTGACAATGCAGCGAAGCTTTGATCGAATCATCAAGAAAAGCAATTTTTGGGGTATGCCAAGCACCTTCGACGTGAAAGCCACCTCAACCAACTCAGCTTCCCCGGTTTTACGGATGCGCCTTTTCTCCGCGCCTTTCCACCCAGTGGTAAACACGCACTGCCTGCCGTTGCGTCGTCTGCGGACCGATTGCGGTGCAGCAGGAACCGGAACAGGATCCACTCACGCACGAAGGCATCACGCGGCTCATGCGTACTTTTCCCTTGGCATGAAGCTTTTCGGCCATCATTTGAATGATTTCAGCGGATGTGCGCATCTGCTGAGCCAATTCAGACTGCGTGGCCGAACCATAACGCCGCAGATAGTTTTGAACATCCATAAACAAACTCATATCCGGTACTCCCTTCGTATTCAATCCGAATAAACCAAAACAAAACCGCATCCGATACTTCTGCTTGAAGCATCGAATGCGGCCAACGTCAGTTCAATCCCGACACCGTCTTG
>DXSO01000096.1 GCA_019410445.1 Sutterella sp. | reverse complement strand
GTGATCATGGGCAGCCACGGCTACGGCCGCTTCAAGAGCGCCGTCATGGGTTCGACGGCAACGCGCATCGCCGCTCAAGGCGATGTACCCATCCTGCTGATCCGCCGCTAACCCATAGCGTTACTGCGAGAGCGCTTTGATGCTCTCGCTTAAATACCAGGCTCGGGAAATCCAACCGAGCCTTTTTTGTTCCCCTCTTTCTGTCTTGCGGCGCTCAAGGAGCGCATCTGCGTATTGCTGCGCCACTAGCCTAATCGTCTGGAATCTTTAGAAGCCAAGCCTCAAAAAGACACGCAAAAAAGCCCGCAGGTCTTACGGGATCCTACGGGCCTTGCTCTTCACGACCCCGGAAACTCATGTCCCGGGCTCGGAAGACTAGAAAGTGCAGATGTTAATTACTTGGCTTCTTCTTCATCGAAGGGTTCGGTACCGAGTTCGCCTTCCATGCGGGAAACAGCCAGAGCGGTCGTGGAGTCACCAACCACGTTGATGGACGTACGAATCATGTCAAGAATACGGTCAACGCCGGCGATCAGAGCCACGACTTCGAGCGGGATGCCGATCTGCGTAAAGACCAGGGTCGACATGATCAAACCGGCACCGGGAACACCAGCCGTACCGATAGCGGCCAGAACACCCGTGAGAACCACGATCACCTGATCAGAGAAGGTGAGCGGCAGACCATAGATCTGAGCTGCGAACACAGCCGTGACACCCATGTAAACGGCGGTACCGTTCATGTTGATGGTGTTGCCGAGCGGAACGGCAAAGGAAGCGATCGCATTGGAAGCACCCAGACGGCGGGAAGCCAACAGGTTGGCAGCCATAGCAGCAGCCGACGAGCAGGTCGTAAAGGCGATGAGCCAGGGTTCGAAGATGCCCTTGAAGTACTTGCCGAGCGGGATGCCGATGCCGAACTTGACCCACGGTATGTAGATCACAATGATCAGCAGGGACGTGGCGATGAAGCTGGCGAGAATGAGCTTGCCCAACGGCAGCAACACGGCGATACCGTGCTGAGCCACGACGGCGGCCATCAAGCCGAACACGCCGATCGGAGCGTAGCGCATCACGATGTTGGTCATGCGGATCATGATGTGGCCGATGGTGTCGAAGAATTCATACACGGCACGACCCTTCTCACCCATAGCGTTCAGGCAGAAGCCGAACATGATGGCAAAGAAGATGATCTGCAGGATGGAACCCTTGGCAAAGGCTTCCATCGGATTGATCGGAACGATTTCAAGCAGCGTCTTCACAAAGCTCGGAGCATTGACCTGAGCGGCCTTGAGACCTTCGGTCGACAGCGTCACGCCCACGCCGGGATCGATAAGGTTGGCAATAGCCAAACCCATCATCACGGCGATGGCCGACGTGCACATGAAGAGCAGCAACGTGCGGACAGCCACACGGCCGAGCTTGGAGACGTCGCTGATACCGGCGGCACCGGCCACCAGCGTGGCGAACACCAAGGGAACGACCACCATGCGGATCAAGCGGATGAACAAATCGCCCAACGGGCGGAACCAGGTTTGTGCAAACTCGGCGGATACAAAAGCACCGACAATCACACCAAGAACCAGACCGAACATCATCTGCATCGGCAAGCTGGTCCATACGGAGGATTTCTTCTCTGCCATAACAGCTCTCCATTTGAAATTTTTCTTCGTCGAGAACGGGCAGTCCCTGGTTGCATCCAAAGTCCACACGTCACGCACTGCAGCGCTGAAACAAACTGTTTCAACGTCTCGAGCCTTAATTTAGACCGAAGAGCCTTCCTATGAGACTAGTAGAAACCCTAACTTTTGCCGTAAATCAAGCATTCAAGACAACTAAACAATTCGTCAACCTATTGTTTTTACTAAGGAAAAATACATCTCATCAAAAATGAAGCATTTTTCCCATAGGATGGAACGAATAGGCTTTCTTTTGCGTTTGCTCAAATCAGACACGGTGTTATATGCAGGTCTCAAAACACATCTTTTGAACAAACTGCACGCTTTTTCACCTTCAAATTCGTAAAAAAAGAGAATTTGGTGTCTTTATTTGTCATCACTCTGTCATGAATGGGCAATAATTTTCCGGTCATAAAAGAAATTTTCTTTTCTCCGACTCCATTTGTTAACACGCGCACGAAAACGCAATATCCATCATGGCTGAGACCATTCTTGTTGTTGAAGACGAACCTGCCATTCGCGAACTCATTGGTTTTGCCTGCGAGTCCTCCGGCTACGAAGTGTTGCGAGCCGGCAGTGTCCGTGAAGCCAGTGATCTGCTCGCTCAGTCCCGAGTCAATCTCATCCTTCTGGACTGGATGCTTCCCGATCTTTCAGGACTGCAGTGGCTCGACAAACTCAAGCGCGATGAACGCTACAGCTCTCTGCCGGTCATCATGCTCACGGCCCGCGGCACTGAAAGCGACAAAGTCGCGGGGCTTGATGCCGGTGCCGATGACTACGTCGTCAAACCCTTTTCGCCTCGCGAACTCATCGCCCGCATGCGCGCCGTACTGCGCCGAGGCGGATCCGAAGCGGAAAAAACCGTCACCTGCGGACCTCTTACCATCAACGAATCTCGTTTCTCAGCCAAAGTCAACGGCGAGTCCGTCAAACTCGGCGTGATCGAATTCAAACTTCTTTTGGTATTGGCCTCCTCTCCGGGACGCGTCTACTCGCGCGCACAGCTGCTTTCCCGCGTCTGGGACGATGCTGCGGAACTTGACGAACGCACCGTAGACGTCCATGTGCTGCGCCTTCGCAAGCAGTTGGCCGGCACAGACGCAAGCAACATGGTCGAGACTGTTCGCGGTCTGGGGTATCGCGCCAACGACTCTTAGAAGCCCATCCATGATCAAACGCCTCAAATTGATGTGGCCGGTCTTCTTTCGGCTCATCATTCTTTTCTGCATCTCTCTGGGAGTGGCCGGAATTGCAAAGCCTGCCTGGGGGTTCGCACTCTTGATTCTCGGGTTGCTTCTCGAGATTCTCATGCACCTCAACTACATTGCACTTCTGGCGCAATGGCTCGAAGAGCCGGGACTGCCCGATACACCGTCCGTGCGTTCGGCACTTTGGAGTGAAATCTTCTATCGCGTTGCCAAAAGTCGTCGACAACTTGAAAAAAACACGCGCCGGCTCACGGAACGCGAAGCGCGCTACCGCAAAACGCTGGCAGCGTTGCCCGAAGGGATCGTTCTTGTCAAAAACGACTGGTCCGTGACCTGGTGCAATGATGTCGCCGAGAAAATCTTTGCCATTCACGGCGAAAGCGACGCAGGGCGCCATCTGTTGGCTTTCGTCAGCGATGAAGGTCTGCAAAGTTATATCAAAGCCGGAAAATTCACGACTCCCTACGTCCTTCGCAACAAAACATCGGGGACATCCACCGAGATTCGTTTGCTTGATGTTGACCGCAAGACCCGAATCCTGATTTCCCGCGACATCACCGAGCAAGAAAGGCTTGATGCGATGCGTCGGGATTTTGTCGCAAACGTCTCTCACGAACTGCGCACGCCGCTGACCGTTCTGACGGGCTTTCTCGACATGGCTCTACACGGAGTCGATCAAAAAGAGCCGCAAAAGCTCGAGCTGCAGGCTGCTCACGTACAGCTGATGCGCGATCAGGCCGATCGCATGCAGCGTTTGATCAACGATCTGCTTACGCTCTCGCGCTTGGAAATTGAAGCCAACGCAAAACCGGCAGAAACGATCGATTTGTCTGCCATGCTGAGAACCATTGCCGAAGAAATCCGTGTGGTGGCCGCCGGCTCGCACACCATCGAAACGGATATTGCGCCGGCAATCTCCATTCGGGGGTGGTCTGATGAACTGCGCAGCGCTGTCGTCAACCTCATGACCAATGCCGTGCGCTACTCACCTGCAGGCGGCCCGATTCACTTAAGCGGCAGCATCAAACCCGACGGCACGATTATTGTGCGCGTGACCGACAAAGGCATCGGCATCGCAGAAAAAGACATTCCGCGCTTGACCGAGCGTTTTTATCGTGTGGATAAATCCCGCTCGCGCGATACGGGCGGCACGGGACTGGGACTGGCAATCGTCAAGCATGTCCTGATTCACCACAACGCATCCATGCACATTGAAAGCAAACTCGGAGAAGGCTCGTCCTTTACGATGGAGTTTCCTGCCTTCCTCAATGTCGGTGCTGCACATACCCCCTCTCAAGACGATAAGTAACAACAAAGCCCTGGATTTCCAGGGCTTTGTCTTTTCTGAACTCAACCAAACGAAGACTATTTGGAAGCCGCCGACGCATCCGCATCGGCTCGCGACTTTTCCTGCTCTCGACTTTCTTCATCGGGCAACACGGAAAAACCAAAAGGCCCAAGCGCGATGTTTTGCAGCCATTCTGGCAGCACCGTCAAAAACGCCATTGCCAAGCGTAAAACAAAAGGAAACACGCACAAGGCACGGTTATTGTCCATCGCGCGCCGTATGCGCTGCGCGGCCACATCTGCCGTTACCATCAGCGGTTTTCCGCCCACAAAGCGCGCGCTCATGGGACTGAGAACGAAACCTGGACAAATAACCGTCACGCCGATATTGTGACAAGCAACCAGTCGACGAAGCGCTTCTCCATAAACGCGCACACACGCCTTGGATGCACTGTAGCCGGGCACGGACGGCAGTCCTGCAAAGGAAGCCAGAGAACTCACGAGCCCTACTTGAAAGTGATGCCATGGCTTTTTGCGCTCGATCATCCGACGGACGGCCTCGTTGGCAGCCAGCAGATTGGCTCTGGCATTGACGTCAATCTCCCGCAGAAGATCTTCCGTGCGCTCAGGCATGCGCCCCTTTGCTTCCATGCAAAAAGAAGAGGCCACTCCCTGATTGATCAGCAAGACATCCAAATCACCCTCTGCAGTCACGCGATCAATCCAGTCGATAAGTTCGGCATCGTCTCGCACGTCAAACGTTTCGCAAACGACTTCAGCTCCGTAAATGCGCGCAATGCGAGCGTTTTCCTGCAAAGTCTCCTCGTTTCGAGCGCAGGCAAAAATTTTCGTGCCCGGTGCAGCATATGCTCTGAGCAGCGCCGCACCGATACCTCCCGAAGCACCCGTCACGGCTACGCGCCGCGAAAAAAGCGTCGTGCGAGTCATCGTGTCATTCCTCCCGCAACCAAACACGCAAACCCAATGCGCCTGACATGGTCAAAATAATCGTTCAGTGTCCCCGAGCGCGATCGGAATAGGGATCTGGAAAGCCCATCGACTTCATGATCTCTCGCTCACGGGCTTCCATTTCCTCGGCCTCTTCATCCGTTTCGTGATCCCAGCCTTGAGCATGCAAAGCGGAGTGCACGAGCAAATGCGCCAAGTGGGCGCGAAAACTCTTATTCTGTTCCTTGGCTTCGCGCACAAGAACGGGAGTACAAATAACTATGTCGGCCTGTGCCAGAGGTTCGTGCTGATAGTCAAACGTCAGCACATTGGTGGCATAGTCTTTGCCGCGATAGGTTTTGTTGAGTTCATGCCCCTCTTCTTCACCGACGAAACGCACGCAGAATTCGGCGGGAACGGCAAGTGCCGCCCGCATCCACTGACTCATCTCGGCTCGCGTCGGCAAACGACGGGACGTGTCGTCCGTTCTCTCAAAATTGACCTCAAGCGTAATTGTCTTTGCCATCGTCATCCCCTTTGCTTTCACTTCTGGCTCTTCGAGCCGCCTCCCGACGCTCGGCAGCAGCCTCTTCGGCAACTTTCTCCGCCTTTTCGTAGGCTCTCACAATAGCCCCGACCAAGGGGTGACGCACCACGTCCTCGGTCGTAAACCGCACGATGGAAATACCCCGCACATCCTCAAGAACGTTGCAGGCATGCGCCAAACCGCTCTTGACCCCCTTGGGAAGATCAACCTGCGTGGCATCGCCCGTAATCACGGCACGAGTTCCGAATCCGATGCGCGTGAGAAACATCTTCATCTGTTCGGGAGTCGTGTTCTGCGCTTCATCAAGAATGACAAAGGCGTTATTGAGCGTGCGACCGCGCATGAAAGCCAAGGGTGCAATTTCGATAATCTGCTTTTCAATCAGACGCTGCGTCTTTTCAAAACCAAAAAGATCAAAAAGCGCATCGTAAAGCGGTCTCAGATACGGATCGACTTTCTGAACGAGATCTCCCGGCAGAAAACCCAGCCGTTCACCGGCTTCAATGGCTGGACGCGTGAGAATGATGCGCTCGACGGCGTCGCGCTCGTAGGCATCGACTGCTGCGGCAACGGCCAGATAAGTCTTGCCGGTACCGGCAGGCCCCACGCCAAATACCACGTCGGTCTGCATGATGGCCTGAAGATACTTTTTCTGATTGGGCGTACGCGGCTGAAGACCTACTCGACGCGTCTTGAGCATGAAGATTTCGTCATCGTCAAGATCCGTACCGGTCTGCTCGCTCAGCACGGCCATCTGTACGTCGTTGACCGAAATCTCTTCTCCGGCATGCACTCGAGCCGCACACGTCTGCAGCACGGCAAAAG
>DXSO01000095.1 GCA_019410445.1 Sutterella sp. | reverse complement strand
CTTTCAGGCCAATGGAATACTTTGCAAGGCCTGACAGGAAAATATCCCCTTTTTTTGAGGTATTACCCAACAAGCACTCAATAGCGGAGCCGTCTGCTCATTTGACAACTCCGCCTGGCAACCGCCTCAAAAAACAGGTTTAGTCGTTGAGGAAATACTCCACGGTTGTCACGACGCGTACGTTCTTAATCCAACTGGTGTTGGAATCCCTGTCATAAATTTGAAACTGTCCTTGAGAAGCTCGACGGATCTTGCCCAACGTCGAGCCTGAGTCTTTGGCAAATTTTTCCGCCGCCTCTCGAGCATTAACCGTAGCCGCTTCAATCATCGAAGGCTTAATATCGTTTAGACCCGTATAGTTGTAGATCGGCCGAAAATTGTAATCCTCAGCAGGCGTGACCCCCTTGGCAATCAGTTCGCTCATGGAGCTCTGCAGCTGAAGCACCGCCTGGATATTTTTCGTTGAAACGGTGATTGAGGGAGTGAGTATGTATCGATACAAACGTTTGTTTTCACCGTATAGGTTGGCCTGCGCATCATCCACTCTCGACTTGGCATCCGTGATTTCCTCAGGTTTGATGCCTCCTGCCATCAAAAACGCCTTGACGATCTCCATCTGAGCCTCCGCATCGCGATAGACCTGCTGAAGATCGTCTCCAAGGACACGAAATGCAATCGGCCAAAGCACCTCATCGGCCTGCACGGTTGCCGTCGCAAGCCCTTTGACGGTAACCACTCGATCACGATCGACAAACGCTTTGATCCCATCGGACAGCTGCGCGCCAAGAAGTCCGAGACCTCCTGCAATACCGACTGCAATAATCACACTTGATGCGATAGCTTTTGATTCCATAGTGCTCTCTCCTCAAAATGGAACTGCATTCGGTCATCTTCAGACTGACTCAGACGTCCACCTCGATGTCATCACCGTGCATTTCCATCCAGCTTCTGCGGCCTGTCGCCTCGCCCTTGCTCATCAGCAATCCCATGACGGCATCGGTTTGAGCCTTTTCAACACCACCGAACGTAACAGGCAGCAAGCGACGCGTATCTGGATGGAAAGCCGCTTCCGCCAACTGCTTTTCACTCATTTCGCCCAAACCTTTAAACCGCGAAATACTGAGTTTGTCAAGTGACAGACCTTCTTTCTCGAGTTTACCGAGGGTTCGCTTAAGCTCGCGATCATCGGCACAGTAAATTTTCTTTTCAGGTTTTTTCCCTTGTTTTGGAACATCAACTCGGAAAAGCGGAGGCTGCGCAATATAAACGTGGCCTTGCGCTATGAGTTTGGGAAAATGACGGTAAAACAACGTAAGCAGCAACACTTGAATATGGCTGCCGTCAACATCGGCATCGGCCAGAATACAGACCTTGCCGTAACGCAACCCAGACAGATCCGTATCGTCGTCAAGTTTATGCGGATCCACTCCAACAGCAACAGCAATATCGTGGATCACCTGACTGGCAAAAATACGATCACTGTCAACTTCCCAAGTATTCAGTACTTTACCTCGCAGCGGCAAAATTGCCTGGTGTTCCTTATCGCGCCCCTGCTTGGCCGTACCGCCGGCTGAATCACCTTCCACCAGAAAAATTTCATTGCGGGAGATATCAGTGGATTCACAATCAGTCAGTTTTCCCGGAAGCACGGCCACGCTCGAGGATTTCTTTTTCTCGACTTTCTGAGCTCGTCTTTGTCGAGCCTGAGCCTGTCGAATCACCAGCTCCGCCAGCTTCTTGCCTTCCTCAATATGGTCATTGAGCCAATATTCAAATTGAGGTCTTACAAAATTACTCACCAAACGCATGGCATCGCGACTTGTGAGTTTTTCCTTGGTCTGCCCCTGAAACTGCGGATCCAAGACCTTGGCTGAAAGAACAAAACTTGCTCGGCTTGCGACGTCTTCGGTCAAGAGCTTCACCCCCTTGGCCATTAATCCGTGCGCATCCATAAAGGACTTCAGCGCCAAAAAAAGTCCTTCGCGCAGCCCAGCTTCGTGAGTTCCTCCCGCCGGGGTAGGAATCAGATTGACATAGCTTTCTCTGACTGGCGAACCGGTCTCACTCCAGCAAACCACCCAATGGGCTCCCTCATCAACGGCAAATGTCTCGTCGTTTTCCTGCGCCCATCCCTGAGCCTCAAATGGTTCAAAAAGCAAAGGCTCGGTAAATTCAGCCAGGAGATACTCACGCAAACCTCCGTCATAGCGCCACGACAAATCCTGCCCGTTTTTTTCATTGACGTAGCGCACGGTGCAGCGAGGCAGCAAAACAGCTTTGCTCTGCAGTAACCCAATGAGCTGCTGCTCCGGAATCACAGGCGAATCAAAATATTTGGGATCCGGCAGACACTGTACCCGAGTACCCGTGTACTTCTTACCGCGACCGGAAGGCTTCTCCGTAAGCGGCTCGGACACAAAACCATCGGCAAAACCGATGTCATACTGCTTTCCGTCTCGCCATACGGTCACATGAAGCTGTTGACTCAAAGCATTGGTTACGGACACGCCAACGCCGTGCAAACCACCGGAGAAGCTGTATGCACCCCCTGATGCTTTGTCAAATTTACCACCCGCATGAAGCTGTGTGAACACCAGTTCCACGGTGGGTATACCTTCGGTAGGATGAATGCCCACCGGAATACCGCGTCCGTTATCTTCAACAGCAACGCTTCCGTCGGCACACATCGTCAATGTAATCGTGTCACCATAGCCGCCGAGCACTTCATCGCTTGCGTTATCAAGAACTTCCTGAACGATATGCAGCGGATTGTCCGTAAGCGTGTACATGCCGGGACGGCTTTTTACAGGCTCAAGTCCTTTAAGGACACGAATGGAATTTTCTTGATAATCGGAAGGTCGCTTGCGAACAGTCATTTTCTCGAAATCGGCCCAAAACGGGCTTTGTTTGGCAGTATTCGGAAACACGGACGCCCGTCTTGGACGGGCGTGCAAAAGATCAAATTCGTTGGAATTTTAGCGGGCTTTAGCTTCTGACGGGGATTTTGCATCCACAGCAGACTGCGCGAGCTCATTGTCTGTCTTGTTTGTTTCCTGCTCGGCAACTGCCGCCGTCTGAGCATCCACTTCAGTTGACGCCTGAGGAATCTCCCAATCAACCTCTCTGCCCAGCTTCACCGGATGTTTAAGCCACGTCCGCATCATGGCAATACTGGCTGCCAACAAGATGGGACCAAGTACGACACCTAGCATGCCAAAACTCATGATTCCACCCAAGACACCCAAAAATACCAATGCCAACGGAAGCGCGGTCCCACGACTGATCAATATAGGCTTAATGAAATTGTCTACGGAGCTCACGGCAAGCGTCCCCCAGAGAACAAGAAACACCGCCCAACCTACTTGATCGGAAGCTGCCAGCCAAACAGCCACGGAACCCCAAACCAACGGAGGACCGACCGGCACAACTGAAAGCACGCACACGGCAAAACTAAGCATCACCACGCCAGGTACATCAGCAATGATGAACCCGAGTGCGGCTACAAGCCCCTGACCAATGGCGGTTCCCAACACGCCGAACACAACCGAGCGGGTCGTTTTTATCAAAATATCCGCATATTCATTGGCAAGGTCTCCGGACACTCTTCTCAGAAAAAGCTGTACCCGACGAGCCAATGTATTGCCGTCTCGATAAAAAAAGAAAACTATGAACGCGACCAAAGCCATTTGGAAAAGGCCGTTGCCAATCCCTACCGAAGCACTAAGCACCCACTTGGTAACGGGATCAATGGCCTTTTGGATAAAGTCGCCCAATGCAGCGGGATCAAAACCAAAATGAAAAGCCTCATTAATGCTTTCACCAACATAAGGAATTGACACAAGCCAGTGCGGAAGCTGCATTCCGGAGGCAACCCAATCTTTAACCCAGTGGATGAGCTGCGGAATCTGATGCGCAAGCACCCCTGTGATGATCGACAAGGGAATCAACACCGTCACGATAACGACGGTTACCATGAGGGTCGCCGCAACCGTCGGTCGATTACCAAAGCTCGTCAATGCCCGTTCGTACATGGGCCAACTGACAACAGCAAGAATGGCCGCCAAAAGAATGGCCGTCATAAAAGGTTGTATGACGTAGTAGCAGCCGATCAGAATCAGTGCGCCGAAACCAATGCGAAGCCAAAGATCGACGCTGTCGCGAAAATTAAACATGGTATGCCTGTCAATTGCCGTTTTTTTAAAGGCTATCGCACGCATCCTATCAAAGTTTACGGAATACAAGAACCGTCTTTGCTACAATTGCGCCCCTGAGATGCCCTAATGGGACAAATATCGTCCCAATGCAGCGTCGCTGTAGTTCAACTGGATAGAACAAGCCCCTCCTAAGGGTTAGATCCGGGTTCGAGTCCCAGCAGCGGCGCCAAACAAAAATCTCCAGACAATTCATGCTCTGGAGTTTTTTTGTTTTCAAAATTTCAAGACGTGAACCTTCAATGGCATTTCTGCTTTTCAGGCAAGCCGCCATTCTCATGTACCCCCAAAAATGGGACTAAAACAATCAAAATTTTGCTCAAATGACACTGAAATTCTGTTTCTTCCATGTCTGATCCCAGAATTTCAGCACACACGGGATAAATACTCTTCTGCCTAGATGATGATCTCAAAAATTACCCGTCTTTGGGATCAGCATCCCAATAAAACCCTCACCCATAACTTCGCAAACAAACTCAGCTATATAACGAATGCGCTTGGCGAACATTCACTGTCTCCCGTCCTCTGCTCGAAGCAACGCTAAAGAAGCAACCACTGACAAGCAACCGAAATCCCATAAAAAATAGCAACTCCCGATTCAAAAGAGTTGCCATTTAATCTGGAAGACTTCTTAAATTCAACGAATCGACAGGTATTTGTGCATCTGAAAAGATACCCTCCAACCTTCCTTCATTGCGGCCTGCGTGCATAACCGAGTCGCCGTTTTACCCTGACTGACAGGCTGCACGTAGATAAGAGCTTTGGAGGAAACGTACGGAAGCACCTGTGTTTTTAGCAAATCAATATCCTTTTCCGTTTCAACCGTCATTTTGATTTCATCGGCACGGGCAAGCACTTCCGTCAGAACAATGCGACCGCCGGGCATACCGATCTTAGGCGAAACCGTCACCCAGGCTCGATCATCAATACGGGCTGGCTCCGTTCCGCTTGTTTCTACACCCACAGTTCTTCCGGCATCGATTAGGCACTTCGAAACCCGTCCGAGATCAAACAGAAGCGGTTCTCCGCCGGTGAAAACCACATGGGGAACAGTGGGATACGTCGTCAAAATAAAGTCCGTAAGTTCATCCTCGGTGGCCGTCGCATGCCGCGGAGCATCCATCTTGTTGGCCGCAAACCCCAACGACTCACCGTTGGGCTCCCCCAATTTCCATGTGTGTTTGGTATCACAGAAAGGGCAACGACACAGGCAGCCCTGAAGCCGAACAAAAACAGACGGCGTTCCAGTCCAGGCTCCTTCGCCCTGAAGCGAAGCAAAAACCTCGTTGACGAAAAGCAACTGACCAGATGCCCCGGAAACAATTGCAAGCTGATCTCTTCTTATCACGATCCGCTTACTCCCCTTCCGTAAGAGTCGGGAAATCGAACAACCGCCACTCTGCTCGACACTTGCGTGTCTCCTCCACTGTGCAGCCAATAACCCGAACTCCGGTACCTTCAAGTTGACTCGGTGCTACAACTTCGGCCAAATAGGCAGCCATATTCTCAGCTGTCGGATTAAACGGAAGCTGCACGACGGTGGGATCAAGTTCCATCAAACTGGCCGCCAATGGATCTTTCTCCCATATAAGAAAATGGTGATCCCACTCATTTTCAAGCCACATGCAGAGACGTTCCTTGATCACGGAAAAATCGACAACTCGGCCGAGAGGATCAAGATCTCCGGAGCAAGTGAACGTTACGCGGTAGTTGTGACCATGAAGGTGACGGCATTTTGACTCATGACCGCAAACACGATGGCCACAGGAAATATCATGGTAGCGAGTGGCAGTAATCACTTGGATATCCTTGTGAGAAATTCCTGACGCAAAGAGGCATCGGTTCGGAAGACACCTCGCCAAACATTGGTTCCCATCCGGCTTTCATTTTCTTTGACCCCGCGCCAACTCATGCAGCAATGAGATGCATCAATCATCACTGCCAGGCCGGCAGGATTTGTCTTTTCTTCCAAAAGATCTGCCAACTGTACGGCAGCTTCTTCCTGAATCTGAGGACGTCTTAAGACCCACTCCGCAAGTCTTGCATACTTTGAAATACCAATAACGCGACTACCCGGAATAATTCCAACCCAACAACGCCCAAGAATCGGGGCAAAGTGATGAGAACAAGTTGAACGAACGGCAAATGGACCAACTGTGATCATGTCCTCAAATCCTCGTTCGTTGGGAAAATCTTTAGCTTCAGGGCAGGGTTCATAACGTCCGGAAAAGAGCTCCCGAACAAACATCTTTGCAATACGGGCAGACGTTTCCGCCGTATTCGGATCGTTATCAACGTCAATGACGAGGGACTGCAATAGCTCCTCAACTCGATCTCGAACCTCTTCTTCGAGTTGTGCAGTGT
>DXSO01000094.1 GCA_019410445.1 Sutterella sp. | reverse complement strand
ATTAGGTTTGATCCGCGCTTAGTTAAAACCTGTCTCACAAAGTGGGGACAGTTCATTTCAAAGAAAAAAGCACCGCTTTTTTTAGGAAAAACTTCAGATGAAAAGCGTCTGCCTTTGCTTAGGCAGACGCTCTGAAGCATTAGTCGTCTTCGCTCTTAAGACTGAACTTGGAGGCGAGTTCGGCTTGTTTTTGAGCCGGAACAGGTTGATAGCCGGACAAGTCCATCGAGAAGGCGCCTGCGCCTTGAGTCAACGCATGGAGTCGCGTGGCGTAATTTTCCAGCTCGGCAAGCGGGACCTGAGCGCGGATTTCCATGATGCCGCCCGGCAGATTGTCTGTGCCGACGATTTGCCCGCGGCGACTTGCCAAGTCTCCGGTGATGTCCCCCATACAAGCGTCAGGAGCCGTGATGATCATCTCAACGATTGGCTCGAGCACTTGGGGAGATGCTTTGGCCAGAGCATCAAGCATGGCCTTGCGGCCAGCCGAAACGAAGGCCACTTCCTTGGAGTCGACCGGATGGTATTTGCCGTCGTATACCGTGACTTTGATGTCTTCGATCGGGTAGCCGGCCACAAAGCCTGAGGCGAGAACTTCGCGCACACCCTTTTCAACGGCAGGGATCAGGTTAAACGGAATGGCACCTCCTTTGACTTCGTCGGCAAAGACAAACCCTTCACCGCGAGCCAACGGTTCAACACGCAGATAAACCTCGCCGAATTGTCCTGCGCCGCCTGTTTGCTTCTTGTGACGAGCATGACCTTCTGCTGACCCAGCAATCGTTTCACGATATGGTACGGACGGAGTCTTAGTTGTCACTTCAAGCTTGAACTGATCCTTCATGCGTTCCAAAACAGTACGCACGTGCATCTCGGTCAAGCCTCGCAGTACGGTCTCATTCAACACAACGTCATGGTCGACGGACAGGGTCGGATCTTCTGCAAGCATCTTGCCGAGCACTTCGCTCATGCGTCCTTCATCGCCTCGACGAGACGGAGCAATTGCCAGGCCGAGCATGGGTTTCGGGAATGGCAGAGGACGCATACGAATATCAAGGTTGGGATCCGTATGCAGGATACAACCGTAGGTCAGCTCATCAATTTTGTTGAGTGCGCCGATATCGCCCGGATGCAGTTCATCGGTTTCAAACGTGTTCTTGCCCTGCAAGATGAGAGGACGGGCGGCCTTGATGGGCTTTTTGATGTCGTTGACATAAAGCGTGGAGCCGGCTGTGATGCAACCCTGATGCACACGGAATACGCCGATTTTGCCAACGAAGGGGTCGCTGACGACCTTAAAAACGTGGGCGACAACGGGAAGGCTCTTGTCGGGTTGCGTCTGGTAATCGTTGCCATCCTTGTCGATAAAGTGAGCATCGTTGGCTTCGCTCGGTGCAGGAAGGTGGCGGATGATCACCTTCATGAAGTCGCGAATACCGATGAGATTCTTTGCGGAGGTAAAACAGACAGGAATGACATGAGCCTCTCGCAAGGCCTTTGTCACGGGGCCGTGCAATGTGGATGGATCAGCATCACCTTCTTCCAGGTACTTTTCCATGGTTTCGTCATCGACCTCAACAACGCGTTCGATGAAGGCACGATGCACGTCGCTGACGGTCATGATGTCGCTTTCACCCTTATCTTTGTCGAAGCAGTCAATGACACGGGTGTAGCCCTTCGTGGGAAGATTGATCGGCAGAACTCCATCGCCGAAGGCTTCTTGCAGTTCTTTGAGCAGCTCGCCTAGATTGACGTCAGGGGCATCAATCTTGTTGACCACGATAACTCGGCATAGACCGCGTTCTTCCGCCCATTGCATCATGCGACGAGTCATCAGCTCTATGCCTTTGGTGGCATCGACGACGACGGCAACGGACTTGACGGCGTCCAGAGCCGACAGAGCCTGCCCAACGTAGTCAGGTCCCCCCGGAGTGTCAATGACATGAATACGCACAGGAGTAAGGTCGGGCATGGCGGTGTCGATATGTGCAACGGCCATACGAAGCGAATGTCCCGCAGCCTTCTCCTGCGGGTCGTTATCGCAAACGGTATTACCGCGTTCGACTGAGCCGGCTTCGGCGATTGCGCCGGAACGAACCAGCATGGCTTCAACAAGACTGGTCTTGCCTGAGGCACTATGCCCGACCAAAGCTACAGTACGAAGGTTTTCGGTGAGGTAATTGGACATCGCAGGCCCTCCTTCTTTCTTTTGCTGATCTCTGCATTTTGCTCCTGTCGCTTACGAAAACACAAGCGTGCGGATCTAAGGGTTCTGCCCCTTGACATGGTCAAAAACCGCGAATTCTGATTCGTCTCAAAGTTTTGAGTGCTCTTTGCAAACTGATCAACAAGTGTGCGGGAATTAGAAGGGAGAATGAGCAGAAATCCTTAAGTACGAAGAGTGAATTGAGGTACGAAAGTGTGATTTTCTTGAGTTTTGTGTCAAGGGCGTGGTAGTGTCCGACATGTAGGGTCTGTCCGCCGACCCGAGGTTCGGCAACGCATTGACGCAATCACAATGAAGCAAATGACTCAAGCATTTGAAACTAAGGATGACGTTAGAGAGAACGCCTCAGCGGCTTATCTCAGGGTTGTCTTGTTGCTTCGATTGGGTCGAATGTGACCGAAAAAGTAGACTGCTGCCGCGCAGCATCGGCGGAAAGGAAAATTCCGTCGGGAACAATGCACGAACACGGCAACGGAGGTGGAGAAGCGAATGCTTTGCCTCCGTTTGTGTTTTTCTTGTTTGACTTCTTAACGGAAGTCTGTGTACGGCAGAGGTCGACTTCAAATAAAAAGGAGCATAAACGTCCGTGTTGACGCTTGCATCCGAATAAAAAAGGAACAAACCAAATGGACCTCATCAAAAATTGGAAGATTCACTTGCTTGCATTGCTGATTGTGATCGTTGCTGAAATGATTGGCATGCAGCGTTTTGATCTGATCATCTTTTTGCCGCTTTTCTACGCACTGATTATTGGCGGCATTCTCAGTTACCCCAGTTTGAAGATTCTGAAGCTGCCTGAGATGGAACGTGCTTCCCGAGTGCTTTCCGTGGGTATGCTCATCCTTGTGACCAAAATTGGACTGGACATTGGTCCGAATCTGGAGCAATTGGCGCATTCTTCGCTGGCATTGCTTGTGCAGGAGTTCGGGCACTTCTTTGGTACATTGGTTTTTGGTCTGCCGGTGGCGTTTCTTGTCGGCATGAAGCGCGAAGCAATCGGTGCCTGTTATTCGATTGACCGTGAACCCAACATCGCCATCATTGCAGAACGCTATGGTTTGGACTCTCCCGAAGGACGCGGCGTGATGGGTATGTACATCTGCGGTACGGTTTTTGGTGCTTTGTGGGTGTCAATTCTTGCCGGACTGATTGCCCAGACGGGAATTTTCCATCCTCATGCATTGGCAATGGGGGCCGGTATCGGCAGTGCCTCAATGATGGCGGCTTCCACTGCTTCAATTGTGGCTGCTCATCCCGAATGGGCTGAAACGGTGCAGGCTTACGCCGCTGCGGCCAATTTGCTGACAACTGTTCTCGGAATTTACTTTGCGCTCTTTATTTCGCTGCCGGTCACCATTAAGGTCTATGGCTGGCTCGACTCATTGCGCTCCAAAAAGTCTGCTTGACGATAGACGAACGTTCCCAAAAGAATTCGCAAAGTATCAAAGAGAGAATTGATCATGAAAAAGATTTTGAACGAAATGAAGGACATGGTTTTCATCCTTCTGGTCACGGGCGTGTTCAGTTGGGTGGCCAATCTCATCAATATCCATCCGGATTTGGGAGGCAGTGCCATCGGTGTGTTTTTCCTTGTGCTGCTGGCTTCGATCGGTATCTTTATTTCGAAGCTGCCGTTTTTCGGGAAACTTCCGATGGTGTTTTGGGTATCGATTGTTGCGGTGATCGTGTCCATTCCTGGTTTTCCGGGAGGAGCTTTTGTTCTTAGCTACACCAAACAAGTGAGCTTTATTGCGCTGACTACGCCGCTTCTGGCATATGCCGGTTTGTCTGTCGGCAAGGACATGGAAGCGTTTAAGGCACTGTCGTGGCGCATCATTCCGGTGGCTTTGGCTGTGGCAGCCGGTAGCTTTATTTGCGCAACTGTGCTGGCAGAGTTCATGTTGCACCTCGAAGGTGTATTCTGATCCCCTTGTAGAGTGAGGCGGGCGAGAGCCGAGGCACTTCGGCTTGTGAGCCCGCTTTTTTCATGTAGGCGTTACCTTTAACGAAAGAAAGACCATGACTAAGGAAGACCTCAAGCGCCGTGTCTGCGAAGCAATCCGTGCACGACGCGCCGATATCAAGGCTGTTGCCGAAAGCGTTTTTGCGGAGCCTGAACTGGGCTTTAAAGAAACGAAGACTTCCGAAAAGGTCAAGGCAGAGTTCGAAAAGCTCGGTCTGACCTGTGAAACCGGTTGGGGCATTACGGGTGTGCGTGCCCGTATGAAGGGTAAAAAGAGCAAAAAGACGGTGGCATTGCTCGGTGAACTCGATGCCATTGTTTGCCGAGATCATCCGAATGCGGATCCCAAGACCGGCGCTGCTCATTGCTGCGGACACCATGTTCAGCTTGCCAATATGCTCGCCGTGGGTATGGCTTTCAAAGATGCCGGCATTATGGATGAACTCGATGGTGATCTGATGCTCTTTGCCGTACCGGCCGAGGAGTATGTTGAGATTGACTATCGTAATGGATTGCGTCAAAAGGGCGATCTTCGTTATCTCGGAGGCAAGCAGCAGCTGATCGCTGAGGGCGCTTTCGATGACATCGATATTGCAATGCAGATGCATGCAAACATCACGGACGATCCTCAGGGCTTCTATGATCTTGGAGGAAGCTGCAACGGTTTTGTTGGCAAGCTTATGACTTATCGCGGACGTGCCGCACACGCTGCTGGAGCTCCCGACAAGGGGATTAATGCGCTCAACGCAGCCATGATGGGGGTAATGGGGGTCAATGCCATCCGTGAACGCTTCCGTGAAGATGATTTCGTGCGCTTCCATCCGATCATCAATTCGGGCGGTGATCTGGTCAATGTCATTCCTGACTATGTGACCATGGAAAGCTATACGAGAGCAGCTAATGTCGAGGCTTTGCTGCGTTATAACACCGACATCAATCGCGCTCTTCGCGCCGGAGCCGATGCAGTGGGAGCGACTTGCGAGTTGCAGGATTTGCCGGGGTATCTGCCGCTGCGACCTGATGAGGCACTGCGCAACGTACTGCGTGATAACGCAGTTTCACTTTTTGGTGAAGATCATGTTGCTGTGGGAGCTCATAATGCAGGCAGCACCGAGATGGGGGATGTTTCTCATCTCATCCCGGTTGTGCATCCCTGGGTTGGTTGTGCTTCTGGTGTTTTGCACGGTGCGAATTTCGTTCTTGACAACGAGGAAGTGGCGTACGAAAAATCTCCTGAGGTCCTTGCCATGACGATCATCGATCTGCTCTACGATGATGCGAAAAAAGCCGAAGAGATTTGCGCAAACTTTAAACCAGTGTTCACAAAACAGACCTATTGTGAATTCCAGGACAAGATCGCTTCCGGACAATAAACGTTTCAAGAAGTGAAAAAAAACGGCCGAGTTGAATTGACTCTTACTTTGTGAGTCAGTTCAATTTCGGCCGTTTGTGTTTCGGATCAAGCGTCTGGGTTAATGGTGTTGACAAATGGGTATGCCCCACTGAAATCACTGGCAAACGGCAGTTGCCCGAAGTGTGTCACTTAAAGACAGCGCAACGATAAAAGTCAGGTGTGTCGAAGATGTTACGTTTTTGTGAGCACATCATGATAAAAACCGCAGCACACCAAATGGTGTTGCTGCGGGAAAGAGTCGATCAATCAGAGCAATGATGACGTGCTAGGCTCAGATCTTGCCGACGAGTTCGGTCGACGGCTTGAGCGTCTTAGCGCCGGGGCGCCAGCGGGCGGGACAGACTTCTCCGGGATTGGCTGCCACGTATTGCGCGGCTTCCACCTTTCGCAGGAGCTCCGCTGCATCACGACCGATGCCGCCGTCGTGAATTTCACACACAACAATTTTTCCTTCGGGGTTGATCACGAAGGTGCCGCGGTCAGCCAGTCCAGAACTTTCAATCATTACGCCGAAATTGCGGCAGATTGCGCCGGTGGGGTCTCCTACCATCGGGAAACGCACTTTGCCGACGGCCGGGCTGGATCCGTGCCAAGCCATGTGAGTAAAGTGCGTGTCGGTCGAGACGGAGTAGATCTCTACGCCGAGCTTCTGGAAAGCTTCGTAGTGTTCGGCGAGATCCTCAAGTTCGGTCGGGCAAACAAACGTGAAATCAGCCGGGTAGAAGAATACGACAGACCATTTGCCGTGGAGATCGGCTTCGGTTACTTGAACGAAATCGCCATCTTTGAAAGCGGTGGCGGTAAACGGGAGGACTTCGGTGCGAAGAATGGACATCGGAATGTCTCCTTAGAAAAACACTTGATTCAAAACTATTTGCTCTTCAGACGAATGTCTTGAAGTATTTGTGAAAAATCTATCAGAGAGTGTTCTAAAAAGGGGGAAGACTAGAGAAAAAAGAACACGCTGATGTTGTGCGGGAT
>DXSO01000093.1 GCA_019410445.1 Sutterella sp. | reverse complement strand
ATTATCGTGCAGCGCTTCGTTGTGACGCACTGGGTAGGTGGGTGGTCCATGTCATAATCTCTAATCAGCATGGTTCGCATGCATTGGACATGTCCCAAAGCGAAATTAGGGAGCGTACTCAGGGATATACAACGACTTGGACCTCACCAGGAACACGCAATATAGCCGTCATTCATGCGTATGTGCCAGTGCCAGACACAGATTGGCTGCTAGTGGTTGATCAAATGCAAGCCGATCGTGACCGGCAGATGCGCTCTGTGGTGTTTGCTTCCGGCTTTCTTTTTGTGGCAGCGCTTTTTGGCGTGTTTGTGATTGGTTTTTTGGCTAGTCGGCCGTTGTCTTTGTCGGTTGGATACCTTACCGACATGATTGAGGACTTCACACGTTCCGGGCGCAAACCTCCGGTGCCCTTGCAGCTTAAGCATAAAGGCCCCACGGAACTATTGGAAATCGCTGAGCGTTTTGCCAAGGTGGCTGGGGTTGTGATCAACAGTCAAAAACGTCTGCAACAGTTAAATGTCAACCTGGAGCAGGAAGTTGCTCGCCGTACTGAAACGCTTTTACAGCGTAATTCAGAACTTTCGGCACTGCAAAAGCTTTTGACACCTTTGAATCAAGCTGCAGGAAAATCCATTGAAGAAACTATCGTTCGTATTCGAGAAATTTTGTCGCTTAAAGAACTCTACTTTGTACCCAAAAAACAAAATTCCGAACCTTCAGCTGAGACGCTGCAGCGATGCTTAATTCCCATTTTGGCTGAAAAACGGCTTCTCGGGTGGCTTGCAACGTCTCACACTGTGGAAAATGATCCCGAAGCATTACGCGGACTAAACCTTTTGGCGAGCTCGCTTGGAGTGGTTCTTTCCAATCAACAATTGCTGCAGTCCATTGCTAATCAGCACCGTATGCTCGAAGAAGTATTTTCTTCTATGGCGGAAGGTGTGGCGATTCTAGACCACGATGGACTTCTGCTGAAGCATAATGATTGCCTGAGCACGATTTTGGGGTTAGATCTCCCATCGCATCCGCGGCCATATTTGATGCCACTGCTTAAATCTGCTTTCGTGATTCGTTTGGCTCCTGGAATGCAAAAAATGGATGCCAAAACAGCATTGCAACCTCAAATTACATCTTTTGCTTGCGATGAAATCTATCGTTTGACCAGCATTCCTCATGCAACAGAATCGGAGCGCACTTTAGTTGCTATCACCTTCAATATCCGTGCCGAAGAAAAAAACGGTTTGCAGCCTTCGATGGGTATCGTGTTTCGAGATGTCTCTCAGGATGTTCAGGTTGAGCAGATCAAGGACCGCTTGATTTCGGTGGTTGCTCACGAGTTAAAAACTCCGATTACGGCTTTGCGTCTTCAGGCAGAAACTCTGGCTACGCAAATTGGCATTGGAGAAGAAGAGCGTTCCCAGATTCTGCAGGATATGCAGGACGAAGCTTTTCGGCTGCGCAGCCTTGTTGATGACTGGCTTGATATTTCTCGGTTAGAGGAAGGTAAGGTTCAGCTGCAAAGACGAATCATGCATATTGCAACGCCCATTGATCGTGCTGCCAAGATTGTGAACGCCCGTTATCCCATAACCGTGACTCGAAGTATTGATACCGAAGCAGAATGCTTCCGTTTTGATCCTGAACGCATAACACAGGTATTCATTAACCTCTTTAATAATGCGGCTCGTTACCACCGTGAAGGTGCAGATCCATGCGTGCATGTAACCGTTACTAAAGAAGGGGATTGGGTGGCAATTCGGGTGAAAGACAATGGAGTAGGGATTGCAAAAAGCAAGATGCCTTATATTTTTGAACACTTTTTTCAAGCCGACATGAGTATTGCACGGAGGCGCGGCGGAACTGGTTTGGGACTTGCTATTGTGAAAGGCATTGTTGATGTTCACGGAGGCACTATTTCAGTGGCAAGTGAAGTGGGCGTTGGCACTGAATTTACGCTTGTTTTGCCTTACTGAAGGAGTTGGCGATGACCGAGGTACGGCCCTTGATTTTGGTAGTGGATGATGAATCCATGATTCGCCGTTTAGTGCTTGCCAATCTGGAGCGCGCGGGTTATGACGTGATGAGCGCTGCTGATGGCATCCGCGCATTGGAGGTGTATGCCAAAGCCCCGGTCAAGCCTAATCTTGTGATTCTTGATGTCATGATGCCCGAGATGGATGGCTTTGAATGCGCACGGCGGTTGAGAGAAAAAAAGGATGTCCCAGTGATCTTTATGACCGCCAAAACTGATTCAGCATCCAAATTGCGTGGTTTTGATTTAGGGGCAGATGACTACGTCTGTAAGCCCTTCTCCATGGAAGAACTTTTAGCTCGTATTCGTGCCATATTGCATCGCTCAAGTAAAGCTCGCGTGGAAACAAATTATCACAAGTATGAGAACGGCCCTATTACTCTTTGCGTGGAAAAACGACAGGTTCTGATTGCCGGCAGGGAAGTTCATTTTGCCGATACAGAATTTCAACTGTTGGCTATTTTGCTCAAGGATCCAGGCGTTATTCACACGCACGTTGAACTCTTGAGGAAAGTGTGGGGGCCGGAGAGCATTGGAGAGGTGCAGTACCTGCGTGTAGCTTTTGCACGTTTGCGCCGAAAGTTTGAGGAAGCAGGCCTAGAAGGTGGTTTGATATCAGCTTATTCAGGTGTGGGCTATGTTTTTCGGGATCTGCGTGACGAAAACGTGGACTTGTAATGCATTGCAATCTTTCGGCAACTTTTTTCTAATGAGCAGGCGTTTTTCGTTTATGGCTGAGCAAGCTCTCTTTTCTAGACTGTAGTTAGTACGAAAGTGTTTGCTTTACTCATTGTTTTCAATGAGTAATCAAACCTTTTTCTAACAAGAGGAGAGAGCAATGAGTACAGCGCACATAATTGCCCAGCTATGCATGCTGGCAACGCTGATCTTAATGATTACCGGTAAAACCCCTATCTATATGACCGCTATTGTGGGGGCGGCCATTTCAGCATTAATTGCTGGATTCCCTATGGCAGGCGGAACCGGTATGACCGTCACCAAGATGATCGTTTCTGGCTTAAATCCAGTGATTGCCGATATGACGGGTATCTTGCTCTTTATCGGCATTATGCAGGCCACGGGTTTTTTGGACGTGATCATTCGCGATATCGTTCGTCTCGGCAATAAATGGGGCGGCGGTGTCGGTGTAGCCTGTGCGGGTGGTGTGGCTGCCGGTGTGATAGGTGCCTTGACGGGCTTTACGCAACCGGTGATCACGGCCGTGATTTGTGGTCCGGCAGCTGTGCGTTTGGGGGTACGTCCCAACCAATCGGCCGGTATGATTGCCCACGCTGGCCATATTGGCAACTTAGCGGGCTTCACTCACCCCACGCAGGTTGCAATTTTGGCGACTGCAGGCATTGGCTACGGCCTCTTCAATGTCTTGGGTTTTATTGCTGCCGGTTCCATCTTCGTGCTCTCCGCAATCCGTGCGACGGCTGACATGCGTCGTCGCGGCATCAAGATTGATGCGGCGGAAAAGGCCCGTATCATACAGGAAATCGAAAATCGCGAATACTCGACCACCTCGTGGAAAGCGTTCTTCCCCTTCCTCGTGTTGGTTATTGGCTTTATCTGTGGTTTGCCGATTTTTCTGGTAGGTATGGCTGCAGCCATTGTCACCATGATGCTGGCGCACGCCAGCCCGAAACAGGCCGAGCTCGACATGATGAAAGGTGTTTCCCTGATTGCTACACCGTTGGTGGCTACGATCGGCTTCCTATTCATGTCCACTGTGATTCGTGAAATTGGCATGGTGCAGACGGTCTCTGATTTTGTCTCGCCGGTGCTCTCGGTACAGCCCGTCCTGATTCTCTTTGCGGTAGCCTTCTTAACGGGCTTCATGACGCAGTCCTATGCTGCTTCGGTGGCGGTTTTGGTGCCTTTCTTACAGGTGACCCTGCAGACTGGTGCGGATCCCTTCGCTTCGGCTTTTGCTGCGGCTTCTGGATGCTCGCTCATTCAGTACTTCTTGACGGGCGGTCCGGTAGCTGCTTTGTCGACGGTGATTCCGGTAATCCCGGGCAGCGACTTGAAGGGAGCAAACGCTTTCCAGCGTCCATCGATTCTCTTTGGCTGCTTAGTGGCTTTCATCATTACGGCTTGCTTGGCTTTCCTTTAGTAACTTGCGCTGCAGTCCGACTTAGCCGGATTAGGGCAGAGGCGGGCTGCAGTTTGGAATTCTCTGGAGTTAATACAAGATGATTGATAAGAAAGTAGTAGTGGTGGCAACCGGCGGCACGATTGCCATGAAGTATGACAAAGAAAAACACGGGTTGGTGCCGGCTTGCTCGGGCAAGGACTTGGCCGATGCCGTGCCGGGTTTGGGCGATATAGCCCCCCTGGAATTCGTGCAGTTTTCCAATATCGCTTCTCCAGGCATGACTCCGCAAAATATGTGGGATCTGCACTGCAAGATTGAAGAACTCCTGGCGCGTGATGATGTCGCAGGCGTGGTAGTGACGCACGGCACGGATACTTTGGAAGAAACTTCATTTTTCCTTGACATCACGGCGAAAAGTCAAAAGCCTGTGGTTTGCACGGCGGCAATGCGCGGTGCAAGCGATATAAGCCCCGATGGTCCCTACAACATCTATTGTTCGGTCAAAACGGCGGCTTCACCTCAAGCCGTTGGTATGGGTGTCATGGTGTGCTTGGATGAAATACTGCAGGCTCCCGGCGAAGTTATGAAGACTCATTCGGCGAATCCTGCTACCTTCCAGTCGCCGTGGTGGGGCCCGATTGGTTATGTGGATATTGATCACATCGTTTGGCGCCGTAAGGTGCTGGGCGTAAAACGTTTCCATCCGCAGGCGCTCACAGCTCGTGTGGATTTGATTAAGTGTATGACTGGCTCGACTCGCGATTATGTGGATTTTGCAGTGAATCAGGGCGTCAAGGGGATTGTGATTGAGGGTTTTGGCCGCGGCAATGTGCCGCCGGCCATGGTTCCAGGAATTGCTGATGCAATAAAAAAAGGCATTGCCGTGATTTTGACAACTCGTACTCCGGGAGGGCGTGTTCTCGATGTCTATGGCTATCCAGGTTCCGTTACCGATACTCGCAGTGTAGGTATTGCTGCTGCCGGTGAAATTTCAGCTGCTAAGGCTCGGTTGAAGCTGATGGTGGTCTTATCCGAATATCCGGAATACGCCACTCAGCGCGATAAGTTAGAAGAGATTTTTGATATCTAACGCTGGACGGTAGCGGCAACAGCTGAAAATAGGACGAAGTGAGTCATTCCTTCCTCTTTTTTCAACCAGAAAGCATGAGAGTTACTTATTTCTGTCATTGTCTAATGACAATTGGGGGTCGCATGTACGATCGTTTGTCTGCTCGATGCTTTATGCCATATCCCGAAGTGCCTGTTCCGCATGCCAAAGAAGGTTCATTAACTGGACTCACTTTTGCCGTGAAGGACATCTTCGATGTAGCTGGTTATCCAACCAGTGCGGGTAATCCCACGTTTCTCGCATTACAAGGTATCAAGCAAAAAACTGCGTCCTGTGTGGAAAAACTTCTGGCTGCTGGTGCAGAATTTCAAGGTAAAACCATCACCGATGAGCTGGCCTTTTCGATGCAGGGCGCAAATTTCCATTTTGGTGCTCCAATTAACGGCGGCGCACCGGATCGGTATACGGGAGGATCTTCGTCGGGCTCGGCCTCGGCAGTGTCTTGCGGGCTTGTAGACTTTGCGTTGGGGTCGGATACCGGTGGTTCAATCCGTTGTCCGGCCAGTCAATGCGGGGTCATCGGCCTTCGCCCTACCGTTGGGCGTGCCGCATTGGATCATTGCCAGCCGCTGAGCAAATCCTTTGACACAGTAGGCTTTTTTGCTCGCAGAATGGAGGTCTTTGAGAAGGTTGCAGCAGTGCTTTATGGGCAGGATGCCAATCCTGAGGACACTAAGCCTCGTTTGATTTTTGTCGATGATATTTGGACATTATTTGGCGATAAAGTCCAACAGGCGCTTAAGAAACCTTATGAGGCTGCGGTAGGTCTCTTTGGTAGCCCTGCATCAGGACAGTTCTCCCCGCAGGGCTTAGAGAGAACCTTCCTGGCGTTTCGTAAATTACAAACTGCCGAGGCCTGGGAGAGTGACGGGAGCTTTATTGAGACGTATCACCCAGTATTGGGGCCAGGGGTAAGAGAGCGTTTTATATTGGCTAAACAATGGCATGTGGAGGATTTATCGCCTGAACGGGAAATCCAAGCAGAATGCCGTGCTCATTTGACTGACTTGTTGAAAGACGATGGATTAGCAATTTTGCCGACAATGCCGGATGCGGGGATTCCTGTTGGTGCGAGTGAAACATTCGTGGAAAGATTCCGGCAGAAAGTGAGCATGTGCCTTTGTCATGGCGGTTTGTCGGGATTCCCATGGATTTCTTTGCCTCTGGGAACAATTAATGGGGCCCCTATTGGTATTTCTCTCGTAGGGCCAAAGGGAAGAGACCTGTGGTTGATTGCTCAGGCGGCGAAGTTGATGTTCATATGTTAACTGACAATATAAAGATGATAAGAACTTGTTTAAAGTCTTTTTGATTTTTCGTAGAAGGTGAATTTTATTATTGACTTAATCATAATCGTTTGAAAGTGTTTTTGACCCTCGATAAATGAAGTGCTTGACAATTCACT
>DXSO01000092.1 GCA_019410445.1 Sutterella sp. | reverse complement strand
CAGCGTCATAAGCTCCTAAGTGTGAAAATAAATTAAGGGTTTCCTCTACCTCTCTGGTGACCATAAATCAAACGTCTCAGGTGCGGCAAACTCACGTACCGGTTTGTCAAGTTGAAGAAATTTCTTCATTTAGGTTGGCTTGTGCCGCGCAGTGGCAATGGACGGATGTTGCTCGCAATCTCGTCGCACACCCCACAGTCTTCACCAAGAAGGTTCGATGCGATTTCCAGGCTCGTCACCCTGAAAAAGATCCGAAGTCTCTTTTGATTGTCGGTGCCGAATACGCGGGTGACACTTATCTGACCGATAGCGAATACCGAATGTTGATACAGTAGTCTGAATACCCTTTACTCTAAACGGCAGTGAGCTCGCATCGGGATGGGGGGAGGTGTAAAACGGCCATGTACAGATTTGACCGTTGACATCTAGTCTTCATCATTGGTTCATGCAGCTGAAACAAAGTCCTCCTAAATTAACGAGCGGATAAACGGCACAGGCAGAGATTGCGCAGAAGACAGTGCCGGCAGTCAAAGAACAGAATCCGCATGCCAGTCACCAAGGACAATTGCCATGTTCAAAGTGCCATTCCGGACATGCGCCAGCCAAAAGTTATTGTTTTGAATGTCATGCAAATTTCACGCAGAAGATGCCTGAGAAGCCATAGTGCAATAGTTTGAAGTGCAAGACAGAAAAGCGATGTAAATACCAGGAGGTCTTACGTCGCTTCTTTATTTGTTCAGGATATTGCGGAATTTTCAGCTGAATTCATTTAAGAGCGAAGCAGTATGGCAACTAGTAATGGACAAATTACGACTTTCAATGAGTTGGATGCTTGTTGACGTCGCAATAATCGTAACCGGCGCTGCCGTTGTGTGAGTGTTTCGGAAGCTTTGTAGGATATTGCGTAAGATGCTGCTGTCAGTAATGAAGTATGTAGACACAGGGATATGAATACAGAGACTTGAGCTCAGGGATTCGGCGTTTTGGCCGCGATCTGCGGGCCGTGGGCGATGAGCCCGCCGAGCGAGAAAAAGCTCAAGGTGATTTCGCTGATGCATCGGTTCTGCTACATCGTGCATTTCTTTCTGTTGGGACTTGACCTTGCGGTTGGTGCCAATTTGATCGGTTTTGTGTGAATCGGCATTTCTTTGTACAGCCGATCCTGGTTCTGGGTTTTTGCCGTATGGGGCGTTTCAATTGCAGCGGCGGGGTTGTCGCAGCCGACGTCTTTTATCTCCGTCCTGCCGCATGATTTTGACCCTTACGCTCTTTAGGCTGACCGGCGCAGTTTTCCGCATCGGACTTATTGTCGGCTCGGTGCTGTGGGTTGTCCACAATATTTGGGCGGGCAGCTACGGCGGCGTCGTGCTTGAAACCGGCATGATCATTTCTGTTTTGCTTGGATGGTATCGAGCCGAGAAAGAGAAGCGTGAAAATCAAAGCGCCTAACACCGATCGCTATTGCAAGCGAAGATTTCAGGTGCTTTGAGAGACTTCCATAAATGAGTGCCTCAGTGAAGGGGAGCGATGTTCCGGTTTATGCTCAATGCGTTAGTCGCATAAACCGGATTGTTTTGCCCGATTCACTCAACTATGTCAGGCTGTTGATGTGCCGGGTGAGCGAATTGAAGGCCTTTTCGCTCATGATGAAAGCCAGAGCGACTGAGGAGCGCGTCATAGCGTGATACAAAAGATTGCGCACACGATCGTCGACTTCTTCAAAGTCCATTTCAGTCACAATCACGCATGGCGCACAAAGTCCGCGGAATCGCAGCAATGTGTCGCAGAAAATTTCTCCTTCGGAGAAGATGCGGTTGTTGTTGGAATCGAACTTGTTCGTGGGCTTTTTCAGGAGTCTGTGTCCAAATTTGCTGTGGCGCAGGATGTCCGATGATTCAAGACCATGCCACGAGAGCACTGCAATCTGATCGGGGCGGAAACCGAGGTCAATGTATTTTTCGATGGCGTTGCGAGTGGCTTTATGAAGCGAATCTGCTCCTGTGTAAGGTGCAGGTATGAAGGTGTTGTCTCCTTCATAGGGGCTTGTCGAAACAAAGTCAGAATCCACAATGCGCAGTGCCTTCATTTCTTCTGCGCGAACGCGCGGAATACGAAGCGTTTCCTGTGAACGAATAAAAATGGTTTCGGCTTCATCGAAAGGAATGATTGGCTCTCGAGAAAATACTTGCGAATAAGGATCGCTGAGGACGTACATGTGCCCGGTGTCGCTCAGGGCTCCGGTGAGCGCTTGAATCCATTCGATCTGAAAGTCCTGCGCATCATCAACGATGATGATGTCCCAGGTAAAACGCCCTTTTGAGAGATCGTTTACGAGTCGGGCGGAAGCGGATTCAAAAATAATTTTGCGCTCGGTGTCATTGCAAGAAGCCAGATCAACTTCCGGACACTGTGTTTCAATGGCAAATTCATGCCATGTTCCGGCGTAGGCTGCTTTGTAAACGAGACCGCGACGCGTAAGAGACTCCACTCCATTGCGAGTGAAGGTGAAATAACAGCAGCGCTTATTTTCACGATGGGCTTGTTCGATAAGACGAACGGCCAACTCTGTTTTGCCTGCACCTGCGGGTGCCGTTACCGAAATGAGCGGCAGAGCAGAAGAGACGCGAGGTACCCAGGCTGCTAAGCCTGAGGTTTGTGAACGTGCGGCTTGCTCAAGCGTGTCGCAAATGGCAGCCACTGACATTTGGTATGTGTAGTGGTTGAGGAAAAAGTTCTCTAAAGCAGACTTGTCGCAGGTTCGACCTGAAAGGGCAGCTGAGTCGTTGAGGGAACGGATGCGATCGGGGAGATGTGCAATGGTGTTCGAATCAAAAAGTCTCCCACTGTAGTCGTTGAGCGTGGAGTCGCTGGCTTGAAAAACTCCGTTGGGCAGTGCCAGAAAATGCTCGAAGAGGATGTTTTTGAACTGGGCGAGACGATTTTGCAGAAGCTGTTTTTGTCGGTCGATCTGTACTGAAATATTGCTTGTTGCGGCCTGGTCGGCATATTGGCGCACAAAGTCACCGTTGTTGTCAGTACCGAGATTGCCGGCTTTGACTTCCACGACGCAAACTGCTCCCAATGGAGTGATGACGACAATGTCGCATTCGGATAGAGCGCGGGAACCTGTCTTATCGCAAATCGTAATGTTGGGTATGACGCTGTAGTCTTCGGGCAGCTCCATTAGACGCTGCTGGACGGAAAGCTCGGCGATTGAGCCGGCACGGGATGTGGAGGTTGGACACGATGGGGTACTTAAGATTCGAGCCATGATGCATAAATTCCCATGCTGAGTATGTATTTGCAAAATCAATTGATTTGATCATTCTACGCCTTCTGTTTTAAATGTTTTGATGAAGTGTGGGGAGGGTAGAAAAGAACCGCGCAAACTTATATTGGGTGATTTAGGAGCGCTGCTTTTTACCGAGTTTATCCTCGTAAAGTACTTTTGAAGTGATGCGGATTACGAACGAGGAATCTGGTTTGCTGTCCTGGTTCTTGCTGATAAATTCCCAAACCATTTTTATGAAGAAGAGACTAAGCGTCGGACGGGCTTGTTGTTATCAACAAAGATAATCGAAAGAATGTTGTTGTCGAGGTGTAAACATCTGCGACTTCAAAGTATGTGACTGCGTCAATCATTGACACACCCTTGCTTACACTGAAGCAAAGAAAAAAGAAATAAATTTCTTTGAAAAGGAGTAGGAGATGGATCACTTCATTGCGGTGAATCTTTGGGAGAACACGGTTGATCTCTATACCGAAGAGGAATTTCTTGAGCATACAGGATCAAAACCGCTCGAAGAGTCGGATTACGAGAGTCCGTCGGATCGGATTGAGGAGCTGCTTGAAAACAATGATTGCAAGGTTGCGTGGTGCAGAGACGATGCTATCGGGTTGATACTTGATGAAATAGAAGTTTTATCAACCGAGGATGGAGATGGCGAACAAATTATTGATCTGGCGAAGATGATAATCCGAATCGCTGAGAATAATTACTGGGACTTGATCATCGATAGAAACAGAGGTTTGTGATGGGGTCATCAGTCGATATCTACATATCTTAAGCAAATATCGAGCCAAGATTATTTTATGAGTTCATTTGGGCTAGTGATATAAGAATTTGAAATCATTTATAAAAATGAACGCCAAAATCAGATTTGCTTAAATAGTTGTTTGATTAAATATCAGTATGCCGGATGATTATTCATCCGGCTTTGTTCTGGCGTATTTATAGTTAGTGTCTTGTGATCCCGATCAGTTGTTGGTATTCCTCGGTTTGAGATGCATTGCGCTTAAATCTGATAAATTCGGAGAGAGGGTCAGCAGCTTTGCTTTTGAGAAGACACTGATGCCGACCGGAATAACCGAGTCCTTGATGCCACGAGTGGATTGGGACTCGACTCCAGTTTAGTGTTTTCATGTCTGCGGAAAACGGCTCTTTGCGAATATCAAAAAGCATTGAGAACCGGATTGACAGTGATGTCATCAATCGATCAATGGCGCCTTCGGCACCGGTACGATCTTTTTCGATTCGAACAAAGAAAACTTTATCGGCTGATGCGTGATCGGGTGGGTAGGAGCCGGTCGTTAGCCAGAATTCTCTGAGAAAACGTTTCAAGGATTTAAGGCTGCCTGCAGAGTCAAAGCCTTCTGTTTCCGCATTGGAGCGAATTGCCCAAACCCATGTTGTCTCAGGCATAAGATCATCCGTCAGTGCCGCATGTTCGATGGAGGTACAGACAGACAACAACAATCGATCCGCGGTCATATATGGATCTTTCTTGGTGAGTTCCTTAGCCAGACAAAGGAAATTTGCCAGAAATTGTTTGATTGGAAGCGGTTCGGCAAATTGATCAGGAAACTCGAAAATCTGCCGTCGGCCATGTTCGTTGAGAACGTAGAGATAGGCTGATGCGATGCTGCAGGCAATCGGCGGCATTCGTTGTATTGCGACCGGAATGATGCTCTCGTTGTTGCGGCGATTGAGTTCGGTCAGGATTTGTTTCCAGAGATTGGGCAAAGCTCTAATGGCGGGGACCAGGTAGCCGGGAGCGAGTCTTGGGATTTCTTTATCAGGGAAAAGCCACAGCAATGCCGTCAACTGCTCGTCTTGCGTGTGATTGCACGAACGCAGAAGGCTGACGACTTCCAGAGCTGTTTCAGCCGAAATTCTTTCAAAAGAGTGGCTTGATTTCGGCAGCAAGCTTGTTGTCAAACGCATGGCCTGATCAAGTGCCAATGGTGTCGAGAGTTGATTTTGGTTCCCCGTATGCATTGATTCCATCTTGTTAATAGAGAAGCTCAAGGTGCTTCTTGATTGATCTGTCTACAGGGTATTTTTGTCTAAGATGCGTCAATAAGGGACGCAGAAGATCGATTGTGATCAATGAGAAAAAATCATATGCTCGAAGGCTAGGCTGACGGCGGTTCGTTCTTACCGCTATGGTTATTTGAAGAACGATATTGCTGCTTGAAACATGGCGCTTGATACGAGTTCCAGTGCCTTCAGTCTTTCAGCTGAAATGGGATATACGTTCCGCTTTATTGAAGATCGTGCCTATGTTGAACCTCAGATTGAATTTACCTACGGCTTCATTGGCGGCGATGACAAAACGGCTTCCAATGGCGTTCATATCAATCAGGATGATTTCCAATCTTTCGTGACGCGAGTGGGTGTTCGAGCGGGGTACGATTTCCCCGAAAAGAAGGGATCGTTCTACGGCATGCTTTCATATTCGTATGACTGGATGGGAGATGCCGATGGTATGGCGAGCAAAGAGGATTTGCGCCAGGCATTGAGTGAAGATCTCGGGGGCGGCTGGGTCACCTATGGTATTGGAGCTCAATTCATGATGGGTGACAATGCATATGTCTACGGCGAACTTGAGCGCACGGCTGGTGGAGATATTGATAATCCGTATCTGTTTAGTGCCGGCGTTCGTCTGACTTTCTAAAGAGTTCTTGAAAAGAACGTTAGATTGCTGATGGCTGAAAGCTTCGTTGTGATTGTTTTATCCCAACGAAGCTTTTTTATTTCCATTGAGTTGTATTGAGAATATCAAATTCTCACTTAGTTGATTCTTGAAAAGACTCTAATCTGAATTAGAAATATATTTTTAAATGAAGAATTTTTTCTCTTTCCAGAAGAGAAGTAGAAAAAAGTAATTCGGATGTCAATCAGTAATTGGGCTAGACTATTAATGTGAATACCCGTCAAGGAAACCTTTAGTCATGGCAATTATCGGATCTGCAGCGAAGGAAGCCCTGCTTGTTTTAACTGTCCTTAGACTTATACCGAGACACGGATGGATTTCCACGCCGGAACTCGAACAATCGCTGGCGGAAGCCGGCTACCAGATTGAGTCCCGTCGACTTCAGCGCATGCTCCAAAGTCTGCGCAATCACGAAGAGTTCGGAGTCGAGTGCAACACCAAGAGCAAACCTTTCGGCTACAGAAGACGTGTTTCGGATTCGGACCTGGCGTCAACCCGACTGCGACCGCAGGAGAGTCTGTTGCTGCGATTGGCTGAAGAACATTTGAAGTATCAGCTGCCGTCTCCGATCCTTAAATCATTGGCTCCGCTTTTTGATGCGGCTCGCCTTTCGCTCAACGAAACGGGATCCACCGCGCGGCAGCGTGACTGGCTCGGGAAGGTTGCTTTCGTGCCGGATTCGGTAGCTTTGAT
>DXSO01000091.1:5327-6760 GCA_019410445.1 Sutterella sp. | reverse complement strand
CCTCAGGTTGCCGGCTACGTCGCACGAGCTGAAGTCGATGTCGGCTTCGTAAACATTCAGGCCGCACGCAAAGGGCTGAAAAATTTCGGCGGCATGTTTGTTCTCGATTCCGGCTACGATCCCATCGAACTGCAGGCTCTTGTGGTTGAGGGAAACGAAAACGCTCCGTCCGTGCAGAAATTCCTTGCCTGTCTGCGTTCATCGGATATTGCCGAAGTGCTGAAGGATTCGGGTGTCACACCGAGTTCAACTAACAAACCCTAAGCACTCTTTGCCGAAACAAAAATTCCGGCATTCGTCTCAATCCTTTTTGCATGGTTCATTCGATATGTTTTTTGTATCCGACGCCTTTTTGGAATCCATTCTTTTGGAAGACATCCCCTATGGCGACGCTACCTCCTCGCTTTTGGGAATTGAATCCGTCCGCGGTGCCGTGGACTGCTATCCCAAGGCCGATTGTGTTGTAAGCGGCGTCACGCTCGCGCAGCGCCTCTTTGAAAAGGTGGGACTTGTCTGTGAAAGATTTGTCGAAGACGGCGCTAAAGTAAGCGCCCGTCAAGTGGTTCTGCGAGCCGCAGGTCCTGCAGGTGCCATTCACGCCGTCTACAAAACCGCGCAAAACATCATGGAATACTGCTCCGGCATTTCTTCCAGAGCCAGAGCCATGGTTGAGGCAGCCCGCAGCGTCAATCCGACCTGCTGCGTCGTCACGACTCGCAAACACTTTCCCGGAACAAAAACACTGTCTCTTTATGCAGCCCAGGCCGGCGGCGCCCTCATTCACCGCACGGGATTGTCCGAATCCATTCTTATCTTTGATCAGCACCGCGTCTTTACCGAGGCGTCGGTCATGGATGATCTGACCGCAATACGATCCCGAGATCCCGAACGCAAGGTTTGCATCGAAGCAGGTGATCCCGCTGAAGCCATCCGCTTTGTTGAGGCCGGCGCCGACATCGTTCAGTGCGAACGGTTTTCTCCCGATGTCCTCTCTGAATCCGTCGCCAAAGCCAAGGCTCTTCGTCCACAGGTTCTGATTTCCGCAGCCGGAGGCGTCAACGCCGACAATGCGCAGGCTTATGCGGCTGCCGGTGCGGATTTCTTGGTCACCACCTGGCCATATTTCGGACGACCCGCAGACATCAAGATGCGCATCTCGCGCACGTAAAGAGGCATCGAAACAAAGGAGTTGGATTGCCGATGATCGACTTCGAGTTTCATAAAACGTTTCAAACGCAAGGTCAGCCCGTCGAACTTGCTCTCAAGGCAACGGTTCATGACCGTTCCATCACGGCCGTTCTGGGAAAAAGCGGTTCCGGAAAGACTTCGCTTGCACTCATGATGGCAGGTCTTCTGAAGGCTGACCGCGGTTGGTTTTCCGTGTCGGGACACATTTTCGAAGACACGCTCGCAGGCCGCGGCGTTTTTACCGC
>DXSO01000091.1:0-5317 GCA_019410445.1 Sutterella sp. | reverse complement strand
GCCTTGGTTTCGTTTTTCAGAATCACCGTCTTTTTCCTTCACGTACAGTCCGAGAAAACATCCTGTTTTCCGTTCATCACGGCAGCCGCACTCCCAAGGTTGATTTTGATTGCGTCGTCACGCTTTTGAAGCTGGAACGTCTGCTCGATCGTCTTCCCTCAACGCTCTCGGGCGGACAGGCTCAGCGCGTGTCCTTGGGGCGTGCGCTGCTGTCGGCGCAAAACCTGCTCATCATGGATGAGCCGACGGCCTCTCTTGATCCGTCGCTAAGATCGGAACTGACCGATTACATTGCTCAAATTCCTGATCTGCTGCATCTGCCGGTGCTCTACATCACGCATCACATTGAAGAAGCCTGCAAATTGGCCGATCAGGCCCTGCTTATCGAAAACGGCCGCGTGGTCGCCGACGGCACTCCGCAGGCGATCGCCCGCAGCACCGTGTTTAACAGCGATCGGTGAGGCACACAAAATGAATCCTTCGCTGAGCCTTCTGAACGATCCTGCCGTTGCCTTCCCGATTCTGCTCACACTGAAATCCTGTGCGGCAAGCGCGGCTCTTTTTATCATCGTTGCACTGCCTTTGGCTTACTACACGGCCAAACGCAACACTGTCGCAGCCAAATTCGTGCTTTTTATTTCCACGCTGCCTTTGATCTTTCCACCCGTTGCCCTCGGCTATCTGCTCTTGTTGATTTTTGGAACCAATGCTCCGCTAGGGCATTTTCTGCACGAAAATTTCGGCGTACGCATCGTCTTTTCGCAAACCGGTGTTGTACTTGCCGCCTTCATTGCCGGTCTTCCTCTTGTGATCCGTCCGGTCAAAATCGCTTTTGAATCCCGCACATTGGCCATGCTCGAAGAAGCTTCCCGAGTCTGCGGCGTCGGCCCCGTCAGAACCTTTTTTACGGTGACTCTGCCGACCATTCGAAACGCCGTGCTTGCGGCTCTGCTTTTGGGCGTAGCCCGCGCAAGCGGCGAGGTGGGCATCACGATGATGCTCGGCGGAAACGTCATGGATCGCACGAATACGCTCTCGCTTGAAATTTTCAATGCCGTCGGACGCGGTGATTTCGAGTCCGCGACATGGCTGTGCTTGATACTGGCATTGGTCGCTTTGATTTTGTACGCCGCCCTTGAACTCGTCCGCAGCAAAAGCCCGATCTGATCCGAGTGAGAATTCGAAAACTTTCCGCATTCCGAAAGTGCTCGTCCCTATAATCTTTTTCGTATTCCGAATACGCTGTTTGCGTGCCTAGTGCTCCTTGCATTGCGTGCAAATTGGATTGAACTGCTCCGCCTTCTCCAGGGAAAAAGACATGTCAGAAGAAATTAAACTCAACGAACCCGACCAACACAACGGTAGGAGCGTCTACAGTCAGCGTGAACTTTGGAATGCGGAAGCACAGCGCTACGCCTTGTCTCCCACGGCTTCGTTTGATTCCGACGGTTTTCTCAAAATCCTCTCCGAGAGCGGAATGCTTGATTCCCAAACTCGAGTTTTCGACTTGGGATGCGGCCCCGGCATTTACTCCGTTGCGATCGCCCGGCGCGTAAAAGAAGTCGTGGGCGTCGACATATCCGAAGAAATGCTCTCCTATGCTCGTCAAAGGGCTTTGGATGAGTGCCGTTCCAATTGTTCTTTTTATCGGCTCGATTGGCAGAGTGCGGATCTCAAGCAACTGAATTTGTTCAAAGCCTTCGACGTTGCCGCTGCCCGATTAACGCCCGCGATCAACACGCCCGATGACATGGACAAACTGTTGGAATGCGCCCGCAGAGCCGTCTTTATGGAACAGTTCATCAATCGAAGCCACCCCTGGATGCATCTGGCGTTTGAAATAGCGGGAGCCGGAAAACCTTGGGACGACGGCCGTGTCGACAAAATCACCGAGCATCTCAAACACAATGGAGTTCGTACCGTATTGCACTCGCGCAGTGCTCAATGGGGAGCTGAGACCCGTCCGTGGCAGCAGGTTGCCGATTTCTGTCTTCGCCGTCTTGCCCTAAAGCAAACCCTCAGTGATGAACTGATCGGCGCCATTCGCAGTGAATTCGAAAAACGCAGCCGGGACGGCGTGCTGGATGCTCGAGAAACCGTCACTCTTGTGACCATACAATGCGTATTGGCTTGATATGTGTCTTCCACATATCGTTTCACCGTGCTGAACTCAAACAAATCTTTGCCGGTCAGTCTCCGTGCAGGTAAAAACTTCCGAAAGAGTTTGCAGAAAACTCAAAACAGCTCCCGAGCGTTTTTCTTTCAGGCAAAAAGCGCAGAACCGCTCCTTGATCAAACGGCCTGATCGAAAAATCGGAATGCATGTCGTCGATGCACTCTGATGATTCGCAGCATCCAACGCCATCTTCCTTTTCCCCTGCGAGAGAAGAAAACTGTTTCCGCCGGAAACCATAAGCCGAGCCGCATCTCTTGTTTCAGCAAACTGAAAGCGTCCCCTGAACCCAAGCAGTCTCGCATAATAATCGCGCTCCTGATCCTGATAGTCTTCAGACACAACAAGAATGCAAGTCATTGTTCGCAGTTCCGAAACTGTCAGACGCTTTTTCACAGCAAAGGGATGCTGTAAAGACAGTTCAGCACATACCGGAGTTTCTGCCAACAGCACATTTTCAAAGTCATTAGAAAACGCCCTGCGTTGATCGGAAAGAGCCAGGTCGACACGCCCGGACAAAAGCTGTTCATAAATGCTTTCATGACAAAGCGAGGCGATGCTGACGGCAACCTGTGGGTACTTGCCTGAAAACCGAACGACCGCCTTTTGAAGTTCATCTCCGCTGAAAAGGTTGCTGTAGGCGATATGAAGCTGTTGAGCATGAGTCCAAGTCATTGCTCTGAGATCATCCTCAAGCCGAGAAACCGAGTCAAGAATAGCCATCGACTCATCAGCGAAAAAACGACCGGCGGAGGTGAGATTAATGCTGCGGCCTCTGCGCTCGACAAGTTTGATGTCAAACCGCTTTTCGAGCGCGGCAACAGCTTGCGACACTGCCGATTGTGAGATTCCAAGCTCAAACGCAGCCTCGGTAAAACTGAGGCGTCTTGCGACAGCGGCAAATATTCGCATTTTTTGAAACATGACTTCTCCAAGCGATTGGCATCCATAAGTTTATCTTATAAATGCATCAGTCCTTCTTTTTGTTCTCATAGTCTTGTCTTTTTAAACTTATCGCAGCATCGATCATCCGTTGATTGATTATTGTTGGATTTGATAGGTTTTCTTTATGGTTAAAGTTTGGTTTATCACCGGTATCTCCAGTGGATTCGGGTATGAAATTTCGCGTCAACTGCTTGCTCGAGGCGACATTGTCGTCGGCACCGTCCGAAAACCGGATACAACAGATGAACTTGCGCGCGAGTACCCGAAAAATCTTATTCGCTTCACGCTTGACGTGCGCGACCGCAGCGCATTGAATCAAGCCGTTGACAAAACAGTGGAATTGTTTGGTCACATTGACGTGCTCGTCAGCAATGCCGGATACGGTTTGTTCGGTGCTGCGGAGGAATTGTCTGACCAAGAAATTGACGATGTGATTGACACAAATCTGATTGGATCCATCAGTGCCATTCGAGCCGTTCTGCCTCATATGCGGCAGCGTCGAAGCGGTCGCATCATCCAGATTTCTTCATACGGCGGACAGGTTGCCTATGCCGGCAATGCTCTTTATCACGCCACGAAATTCGGCATTGAAGGCTTTTGCGAGTCCGTTGCGCAGGAGATGAAGCCTTTCGGCGTTTTCGTGACGATTGTCGAACCGGGCGGCGCACGTACGGATTTTCGCTATCGGTCCGCACATGTCGCCAAACTCACTTCCGCTTATGACAACAATCCTGCACATGCATTCCTGAGAATGCTTGATCCCGCCAATGGTTTGGCTGCGGGAGATCCTGTGCGAATGGCTGCGCGCATCATTGAAACAGCCGATAAAGCCGATTTTTCCGAGCAAAATCCTGCGCCTTTGCGCATCGTACTTGGTTCGCAGGCACTCACTGCCACACTCGAGTGTCTGCAGCAGCGGATTGACGAGCTCAAAAAGCAAAAAGAATTGGCTCGCTCAACGGATTTTTAAACTTCAGGGCAATGGAGACGGAAATGACATTGAAAATGTTTGCTGCCTTGGTTCTTATCAGCCGCCTGCATTTTTGAATCCAATATGTTGGTTGCGTCCGAACTGCCCGGAACGGCACAGCACAAATCTTTTGCCGTTACTGCAGTTGCAGAAAAACCTGCTGTTTCCGTACGCAAAGTGTCTTTTCTGCGAAGCAACAACATCGTGCTTGTCGGCAATCTGTTCCTGCCTGAGGCTTTTGATCCAAGCTAACGTTACAGAGCAGTCCTGGTCGTGCATCCGGCAGGCAGCGTCAAAGAGCAATCTGCAGGATTGTACGCATATGCTCTGGCACAAAAAGGATTCATAACACTCGCATATGATTCGTCGTATGCAGGTGAAAGCGGAGGTACTCCTTATGCCTCCGAAATGCCCTATGAACGAATTGAAGACATTCGTTACGCTGTAGATTATCTAACGACTCTTCCTTTTGTCGATGAACATGCCATTGGCGCACTCGGCATTTGTGCCGGCGGCGGCTACGTGATCAACGCCGCTCAAACTGAGCGCAGAATTTCAGCCGTTGTTGGCGTGAGCGCAGCGGATATTGGTGCGGCCAATCGCAACGGCTGGCTCAACAATCGCACTATAGAAGAACAAATTAAGCTACTTGAATCCATCGGGGAACAGCGCACAAAAGAGGCTCGCGGCGCACCTTACGAACGTATCTATATGTGCCCGGAGCCTGATGAATCAACGGCGCCATCCTTCCGTGAAGGTTACGATTACTATCGCACAAACCGCGCCTTTCACCCTCGTGCCGACAACCTTTTTCTTCGCCGCAGTCAGGCAAATAAAATGGCCTTTTCCGCAGTTGAAAATATTGAACTTCTTACCCAGCCCGTACTTCTGGTCGTCGGCAGCAAAGCAGACAGTGACTGGCAAACACAACGATTCATGAGACTGATGCCCGGTAACAATAAACAGATTTTTAAAGTTGAAGGCGCCACTCATATCGATCTTTATGACAAACCGGAATTCACGACGCCGGCAATTGCAGCGATTGAAGATTTTTTCAAACAGGCCCTTAAGGGAAAAAATTAACTAAATTCTGTTTATGGATTGAGCACACTGCCTTGCAGTTGCAAGACCAACGAAAAACGATGCAAAGAATTTGAGACATTCGAGCAACAAAACGGTACCCGTTTAGTTCCAATCGTCCGGATAATGAAAACGCTAGTTTTTAATAC
>DXSO01000090.1:3148-6847 GCA_019410445.1 Sutterella sp. | reverse complement strand
TGTCGGACGTTTTGCGCCAAGATTGCCTCGTTTCCTAAAAAACGAAGGAGCTGATGTGAAACTTTCCGATTTGAAAGCACTCTCGGCATACCAATGCCGGGAGATGCTCCGTACAGGAAAACTTACTGCTTTCGAGTGTATGTTCCACGACTATCTCAATCGTGATATTGACTGGCCAAAATTCGCCGCTGAAGACATTGTGCGTGTTCGTCAGCAACTCAATCTCACTCAGGAGGGACTCGCTGAACTGCTGAAAGTTTCACCCAAAACTGTTTTGAGGTGGGAAACCCAAGGCGAAGATGTTCCCAACACGGTCAACATTGCTCTTTGCGTAATCTCCAAACTGGGCAAAGATGTTTTTTCTCTTATGGCTTCGGACAGAAAGCATTTCCGGCTCGTTGTGGACGATGACTCGGACGAAACCATTACCGATGGCGTAGACGACCCCAAATACAACCTCACAACAAAAATCGCGTTCGAACAGGTTCCCGAAAATTTTGATGCAGAGCGCGTAGCGGAACTGAGAGCCAGACTGCGCATGAATCGCCGTGAGTTTGCCGAATTCCTCGGCATTTCCTTGAGCACAGCAGTCAATTGGGAAAATGGCTCGGTTGTTCCAAAGGGTTCTTCTCTGGCCCTCTTGAAAGCACTATGGATTCATGGCCGAAAGGCTTTCTCTCTTACCTAACGTTGTTTTGGAAACTTAGAAATGTTTAAGAAGTTCTCCGCCATTGCATGCGCCGTCGCTGTCGCAGCAACCCTTGCTGGGTGCGCCTCTGTTTTGCCACCTGATGATGATTCTGAGCTGAAGTATGACCATTCATTGAGTCGTGCCAAAAATTTAGTATTCTGGCGAGCATTCAAGTCAATTAAGGACGTTGAAGCGCCCGAAGGAGTAGAGTTTGACTCTGATGGTTCCGTACTCCTTCACACGGCAGGATGGACGGCCAATCTGTATTCCGCATCCGGATCCTTCCTCCCTGGAACTTCAAATCTTGGCTCAGCCTTTGGCATTGGTCTAGGACTTTCACTTGTTGCTGATGCCTTCAAACAACCCCCATTAACAGCTCGCAATGTATCGTTCGGCTATGTTCCATTAGAACAGGCCACTTCAAGTTTTGAGGCTCGAAAGCTGTATCTCGAACGACTTGCCAAGGTTCTGGAAGATTCCGCCAAAAAAATGTACCCCAACGCACAAGTTAAGCAGGATTTCTACCATATAAAGGAATCAATGCTAACTGCAGACGTTTTTACTGGCGGCATTGAAATCATTGATGAAAAATTAGGATGTCACCCCTTTTCTGAAGATATTGACAAAGAAGAAACCTGTAGCATCTGGGTTTCTCACAGACTACCTAGTGTACCCACCACAGGAACAAATCCCGCCCTTGGACCGAGCATCCAAGCTTGGCGGATCACTCTGGGCACAATCGAATCTCAAGGAGGAAAAAAACAAGGCATTGATTGGGCAAAACTGCTTGTCTCCTGTACCGATTCACTCCCAGCCTACACCATGATTTATGTGACCTCACAGGAGGCTCCGGATGGCACTCGCAACCCACCGATGGTTCTAGAAAAAGGCCGCGTCAACTTCTTCGTTAAGCCTAAAGCTGCTCAATAACTAAAAAAAGCCTGCTTATTACGGCAGGCTTTTCATACTCTATTTTGGACAAACGGTACTCACCGTAGTCAGTCCCTACTAATGCGCACTTCAGAATACACATTTCAAAATCAAGCTCAAGCACCGTTGCAGCAAACTGCACAATCGGCCCCGTGCAAATGATTTCGACTCGGAAGAAATGAGCCACATCGCCAACAAGAATGTCTCGGACCTGAGAACTGGTGATCTGCTGCAACACATAGCCGCTCATAATGATTCTGTCGCCCCGACCGAATTCGTCAGCTAGGATGCGTTCAACGTGTTCGTAATACGATACTCTCAACCATTTCGTTAGCGAAGTAAGCCAGACATTTGACACCAGATTCGCTAGGAATACACAGAACGTTGATGACCTGTGTCATCGTAGAGATTGACGACACGCATTACAAACACGTAAATATTTCGAAACGACATGTAGGACTTGAGTTCGCGAATGACCGCTGTCGAAATCGTTCGCATATCGTCCCAATCCTGCATGATGGCAAACATCGCCGGTACATCACGCATCAGCGAAAAAACAGCATCTTCCTCAGAAATTCCGCGCTCTTTTGCAATTGCTCGCATATTTTCTAGTTCTTTAGAGCGCTTGGTGCTGATTTTTATCAAGGTAACTCTCCTCGTTGACTCAAAAGCCTTGCGTGTGCTTTTGATCTTACGATAGCGCAAACTTGCGATTTACCGTCAAGAAAGCAATTTTTGCTACCAAAATCACGATTGAATCATTTAGACAAAAAAGACTGCTTAATTTCAACCTCCGGAAAAAAGGTTGCGTTTTCTTTTGACACAAACTTTATCCGGATAAAGCTGCTCACGAACTATCTTGGCTTGTACTCACGCTTGTCCTTGAGAATAAGCAGATAACGTTCTTTGACGATGTGTCCGCCGGACAGTGACGCGATAAATTCCAGATTCGGAAGCATATTGGGCAGTTGCGGCGGGAAAAGCGGAATTTTCTCTTCAGACATACGCGCTCCTAGATTGCCGCCCTTCGGAACCGGTTCATACGCTGCCGTCGAAAGCCCCTGTGAACGCTGGATCGAACGAATCTTGGTCTTGGGAAGTGAGTCCGTGACGAACTTTTGCGTTTCCGGATCGACACAACGCAAGCAAATTCGATTGTTGAGGTTGCCCAGAAGCTGGGTGGTTCGATCCTTTGTTCCCATCTTGCTTACGAAGTCCGAGTAGGTCTGGGTCGCAACAAACAACTTGAGCCGGGCTCCTCTGCCCTTGTTGAGAATTTGCAGAAAGCTATCGTTGACCACTTCGGCAGCTTCGTCGACAAAAATATTGACGGTGCGCTGCTTTGATCCTTTGAGTTGAAAATGCTTCCCTACCCACGGCAGATGACTCAAGAATTTGACAAGGAAGGACCGATCATCCAGCACCGGTTTGAGTTCGCTGAAGTTGTAGCGTGCCCCGGCCACGCACGCCAGATCCGAAAGGAACATTCCGCCGATTGCCTGCCCCACAATTGGTTGCGACAGAGAATCCAAACCAACGTACACGACTGCATTACGTTCGATGAGATCCTTGGTGTTGCGCCAGGTTACGCTGCCATCCACGTCGCTCGACGGCGAGAGCATTTCGCCGAGCGTGCCTGAGGTGAGCATCGAAAGCACCAGAAGCAGCGATGTAATCATCTTTCCGAAATGCTCACGGTTGTGACAGAACATGCTCACCAGGTCATCCATGTCTGCATCCATCGGTCCATTTGCCTGATAGAACGTAACCAGTGCCATCGCTACGGTTTCCTGATCCTTGTTCTGCAAATTGGCCAAGATGCGGTCGAGCTTTCTCACGTTTTCAGGTCTTGTGCGTCGCAGATGGCCGTCGAGCGCATCAATGACAAGACCCGCCACTGCTCCTGAACCGGTTCCTGCGAGGTAGTGCTTGAGATTTTTCAGCGTCGGTGCTGTGCCGGTCGAGCAAAGGCCGCTGCAGACCGCATTCAATGCTCCGAAACCGAAGCTCTTGAACGGGTCTGATGCGCTTTGCGAAGGAATCAGCGCCGCGATGCGGTCGGCAATTTCCGAAGGTCT
>DXSO01000090.1:0-3138 GCA_019410445.1 Sutterella sp. | reverse complement strand
TGCCTGATGAAATCTCAAAAACTTGTCCCCTCGCCCCCGCTCCTCACACGCTCGACGCGCTTTGTCTCGCAGATCTTTGTCTCCCTTGGGGTCGATGATGAAAACTGTCTCTCCGCGCAGGATGGCCTGCGAAATCAGCAGATCAAAGCAGCGTGTTTTACCTGAACCGGTGGTTCCGATGATCTGGGTGTGGCCTTCCGTGTGTTCCACCGATTGGAAAATATCCTCATCTTTCTCGCCGACACCGTGAATCCAGGTTTGACCTTGCGCGTCGGAAACCCGCTTCTGGGTTTCTTTGTAGTCGTGCAGTGCCCTGAAAGGACGAAACAGGCACAACCAAAAATGCTTGCGGATGAAGGAAATCACATAGAACGCACCCAACGCTTCACGGTGCGTTTTGTGCCAGTCCCGCTTGAGCAGATCAGCTACGCGCTGCGTCTGTGTCGGTCCCCAGGCAAAACCACGCCCAAGCCACATATCGCGTCGATGCACGGGATCGTTGAGCATTTCCTTGAGCTCATTGAAGTCAATGCACGGCAACGGCGTTCCGGCCAAACGCATCGTCATCCGAAATCTTCTGGATGCCGCTTTCAGACGATACAGCCCCATGCAGGCACAAATGAGAGCGCATCCAGCCGTTGCTCCGGAAGCTCCAAAAAGATCGCCCCAGAGCATGTACCAAACAAAACCGCCAAACCAAGCCACGGTCTGTCGCATCTCAAAGTTTTGCCGCCATGTCTCGTAAGCTGTTGGATCGTATTTGAGTCCCATAACGCCCCCTTTAACGCTAAGACTCGATCAAGAAGATTCGGTGATTGCTGGCATCCCACTCAATGCGAGGTGTTTGCATAGACTCTGCAGCCTGTTGCAGCACAAACCGAACAATGCTTTCGTTGATTCCCTCTTTGACAAGAACGGATTCGAAAATTTCGGCATCCGCACACAGACACCCTTTTTCGGCATCCCGTCTGATTCCGCCCGCAACCCAATCGCCGGAACGCATTTGCATCTGCCGAGCCATGTGTGAAGCCATATCCCGAGCAAGTGCTACAAGACGCTCACCGTTGGGCAAAACATCCTTTTTGCGTGATCCAGACTTGATCTTGGCGCTGCCCTGAGCTGCAGGCGGCATCGCGGAGGTCAAAACTTCCTTTTCGGCTAACGCCGTTTGTTGTTTTCCCGGTTCAGCTTTTGTCTCGTATTCAACGACCGGCGCTGCGGGCTGCGGGCTGATCGGTTCGTTGAAAAAGGCCAAGGAATGGGTTTGCTGCTGGGCAGGCAGCACCGATGCAAGCACCTCCAATTCCGTCTCGGAATCTGGAGCAACGAAACTTGTACTGTCGGGTGTTTCCCTGTTCAAATCGGGCTGTTCCTGCACAACCGTTTGCTCTCCGGTTGGAACACTCTCCGTGTGCGCCTGCTGGTCGTCGGCTGCTGCCGCTGCGGATACCGGCGCTGCTGCTGGCGGCGGAGGCATCAGAGCCTGCAGATTGATTCCGTCGTCGGCTTTCCGGGACGGATTCTGTGGTGCAGATGTTGAAGACGAATCTGCAGGTTGCATCGTTGCTTCGTCCCAATCTTCAACCGGGATTCCCACTTCTGCAGCAAGCATTTCGTTGCGTTCGTTTTCGCGTTCCTTGGCTTCTCTGGCAAGCTGCGCAACGTAGTCTTCCGTGTACCCGTAGGCTTCCTCTTCCAAACGAGTGAGTTTCTGTACGGGAACGAACTGCCAGCGACGCATCCACGCATCCTTTGTCACGTCCTCTATGACCTGGCCTTCCACAATTGTCTCAATACCGGCACGTGTGGTATCGAAAATGAACAACGGATCCGTCAGCAGCAGGCAATCGAGCTGCACGTTGCCCAACACAATCGGCGTGATGCGCCAGAACATGTTGTGCGTATTGGAAATGTCGTCTGTGTTTCGCCTTGCGACTCCCCCGTCAACCAAAATCGAAGCCATTCGAATGTAATCAATCGGCAGCGACGTATCCCCCATCTCAACCGCTTGGTTGCGAATCTCCAGCGCAACCTTTTCGCTCCACGCGATGAAGCATCCCTTCCTCGTGTCAAACACACGGCTGTCAGACTTGTTGACGGTCCATTGTTTGCTTTCGAGCAATGCCCGGATCGCTCTGAGAATCTGATTGGCTTGAGGATGAGCAACGTTTTTGAACGCAGGATGTATGTGTCGCTGACGCGTGACATCTGCAAAACGGGACTCGCCGTCGGCAAGCTCCAGGATCTGTCCTATCAAGCCGCTGTCTGCCCCGTGCAGAATCGCTTTGTTGAAAGCTTGACGCATTTCGCGCCCATAGCCGGTCAGCCCAATGAACATCCACGTCTTTTCCGGAATCAGATCCGTGCTTCGAACATGGGCCTCTTCGCGATGTTGGTTGTAATCACGAGAGTCTTTGTACGCGACGTTGTAGCTTTTGATTTTGTTCTTCGTCAGCCAATCCAGCAGCGGCTTGGATTGGTCCCAGGTTCGCCCGGAGGAATCGGTAATTTCCATGTCCGAATATGGTTTGCCGATGTCATGAGCCAATCCCGCCAGTGCTGCAACCAACACCCAACGTGCTTTGTTGAAGTGTTGGTCCTTAGGAGGAGCCGAACGGTCGAAGATCTTGTTTTTCGCTATGTTCGTGGCAGCCAGAGCAGTTTCCAACGAATGCGTGAAAAGGCCGCCGTAGCCCTGATGATGGTCAAACTGGCTTGCCGGAACCTGATGCACGATTCGCGCCAGATTTACGATCACCGGCAGCAGGTATTGTTCCGTTTCTTCGTCGTCCAGATCGTTTGCAAAGCAAAGATTGCGAATGAGCGTTCCATTGGCAGCCATCAGCTCTTCCACACTCAACACTTTCACTGCATGAGGTGGCGGCGGCCAAACGTCGTCACCTTCCTTCGACGTTGCCGATGCCGGAATGTCTTGGAGACGAATTCTGGGCTTTTTGGATGTTCGCTTGAATGCGTAGGAAACAAGTTTGCCCGAGATCTCAATCGGTTGATATGCAAGCCAGCAAATGCAAAGAGCGGTTGTTTTGATGATCGGATTCACGGCAAATTGTCCAGAAAGAGTCGCACATTGACTCGATAGTGCCAGACCACAGAAAAGGCTCTGTGTGTTTCCAAAGC
>DXSO01000009.1:2955-26792 GCA_019410445.1 Sutterella sp. | reverse complement strand
AGCTCGACATCGTCGTCAATGATGAGAATTTTCGAAGGACGTGCGTACATAAAATCGGCTCCCGAAACTTGTATAACCCGATTGCAACCAAAATAAAAATACGTCGGTCACCTTATTTTGACCGAGTGCTTTGTCAAGATAATTGCACAAGCCAAAACATTTGTGCGGATTCGGCATTCTACTGAAGCCGAAATTTGCGTAGCTTTACAAAACTCGCAAGCTTCTTTGTAAAGCTGTAATTCAGAATTGCAATGAACAATAAGAACGATCTCGAATAAAGATTCAGTTATTTTGAGTTTTTGAGCGCTATGAAACAAACCCATCTCACGCTTGTTGCAGCATCCTTGTGTGTTGTACTTGCCGGCTGTGCAAGCAATACGGCTTTTCTGCAGGAGCAGGCAAAACTTGAACCTGAGCAGTGGACGGCGCAAATGCCTCGACTTGAAGCTCCTTCATTGTTAGGCGACAAGACATGGTGGCAGGCATGGAATAACCCTGAGTTGACGTTGTTGCTGCAGGCTGCTGCAGACAATAACACTGATGTTCTGACGGCGATGGCCAATCTGCGTTCGGCCGCAGCGTTGGCGGATGATGCAACGGCAAAGCTTTTTCCAAGTTTGACGGCATCAGGGCAGGGGCGAGGGGATCGTGCCAACGGAGATTGGACGGAGGGTTGGCAGGCTTCGGCTTCCGCCACGTGGTCCATTTCGCTTGCGGGAGGGAATATAGCAGCGCGCAGAGCCGCTAATTTGGAGGCGATGGCAAGTGCCATGACTCTGGAAGATACGCGCATTGCGGTGGCTGCCGAAGTTGCTCAGACGTATGTGAGTCTGCGCTTGGCGTATGTGCAGAAACTCATTGCCGAAATGACGTTGTCCAATTACAAGCAAGCTGCCGATATTGCGCGTTGGAACTTTGATGCGGGGCTCGGAGACAAGACGGAAGTGGATCAGGCGATTTCCAATGAAGAAAATGCTCGAGCACAAATTCCGCTGATTGAACAGAGTATTGATAAATATCGCAATGCTTTGGCTCGACTGACAGGACAAGCGGTGGCCACGCTTGAAGTCAAATCAGCTGAAACCGTTCCCGCAGCACCAATGGCTCTGGCCATTTCGTTGCCGGCGGAGACACTCAAGCAGAGACCAGATATGCGATCGGCGTTCTATGCCCTGCAGGCGGCATCCGATCGTGTTTATGAAGCGCGAAGTCAGTGGTTCCCGACGCTTAATTTATCGGGCAACATTGGAACTCAGGCTGCGACAATTTCGACGCTTGGCGCTTCGGGGGCGGGGATAGCTGGAATTGTTGCCGCACTTTCCTTGCCGTTGCTGGATTGGGGAACGCAGGTGACGGCGACAGAGCAGCAACTTGCGGCATTGGATAAGGCTCGAGCAAATTACACGAAAACGCTTCTGAGTGCTCTGGAACAAACGGAGAATGCGATTGTGGGTATCACAACCGCACAGAGCAGAGCCGATGCGCTTGAACGAGCGCTTGCGGCGGCTGAATCTGCAGCAGAACTCGCCATGCAGCAGTATTCAGCAGGGTTGACGGACTATCAAACGGTTTTGAATACTCAGCGTACGTTGTATACGGTTCGCGGCAATGAACAAAGCAATAAGGCTGATTTGGCTACGCAGCTCATTGCTCTTTATAGAGCTATGGGAGGTGGTTGGAAGGCTGAAGCGACTCAAAAAAGCGAAGCTGAACACAATTTCAAGACAACTCCTACGGCAACGGCAGGGTAAATCATGACGGAAAAGAAATTGACTGTTGAAGATCTGCGCAGTGGCGGAAAAAGTTCGCTATACGTGCGCTTGGGCATCGGTGCGGCAGTGCTCTCAGTACTTGCTGCCGGGGTTTGGTATTTTGGATTTGCTGGTGCGGCAAAAGCGCCGGTATATCGGACTGTTGAAATCACCCGAGGCCCATTATCCGTAACGGTGGTGGCTAACGGAACCGTCAACCCTGTGCGTACGGTGTCTATCGGATCTGAACTCTCTGGCATTGTGCGAAAGGTTAATGTTGACGTCAACAGCATTGTGAAGGCAGGGGATGTGCTCATAGAGCTGGATGATTCCAATCTCAAGGCAAACGTCAATCAGGCCAAAGCCGCTTTGGCAAGTGCAAAAGCGGCTTTAGCCGAAGCTCAGGCTACGTTGGTGGAGGCGGAAGCAAAAATGCGCCGCTACGAAGAGCTCAATAAAAGTTCGGGGGGACGCCTTCCTTCTCGTACCGAGCTCGACGTTCAGAGAGCGACGGTGCTGAAGTCCAAGGCAGGAGTGCAATCGGCGTTGGCGGCCATTGACGATGCGCAGGCAACACTTGATACGCGTTTGACAGATTTGGCCAAGTCGCAAATCAAAAGTCCGGTGGATGGAGTGGTGCTTGCCCGCACAGTGGAGCCGGGATACGCGGTGGCGGCCAGTTTGCAGGCCGTGGAATTGTTGACCGTGGCCACGGATTTGCGAGAGCTTGAGTTGGAAGTTGATGTAGACGAGGCCGATGTCGGACAAGTTAAAGATGGACAAAGCGCCACTTTTACGGTGGCTAGTTATCCCAACAAGCGCTTCGATGCCAAGCTCACAAAGGTGGCTTATGGTTCGACTGTCTCTACGGACAATGTCATTACTTATACGGCATATCTTGAGGTGAAAAATCCCAATTTAGAACTGCGCCCTGGGATGACGGCAACGGCGACGATTAATACGGCAAAAAGCGAAAATGCCCTTTTGGTGCCGAGCACTGCATTGCGTTTCAAGCCTGTGGTGAAGACCAGTGCTCAGAAGTCAGGCATGGGAATGATGATGCCTCCGCATCGCCCGACAGGAACAAAGACGGCCAAAGAGGTCACGCTTGCGCAATATGAACGCAAGCAGACTGTTTATGTGGTCGATGAAACGGGGCAGGCCAAACCAGTGGAAATTGTGACGGGACTCACGAACGGGCGTATGACCGAAGTGATTTCCGGACCTTTGAAGGAAGGCGACAAGGTTATTACCGACCAGCTCAAGAGTGCTGAATGACTCGCCCGAGGATCGTCAGATGAGTGAACACCTTATTGAACTGCGAAACATCGTCAAGCGTTATGGCGTCGGAGAGGCGGCTTTTAATGCTTTGAACGGAATTGATCTGGTGATTGATCAAGGTGAATTCGTAGCCATTATGGGACCGTCGGGTTCGGGCAAGTCGACGACAATGAACATAATCGGTGCTCTCGATAGCCCTACAAGCGGGGAATATCTCTTTGAGGGGTTGCATGTGGAAAAGCTCAACAACGACGAGAGGGCTTTGCTGCGTCGACGCTTTATGGGGTTTGTTTTTCAAGGGTTTAACTTGTTGGCTCGTACAACGGCTCTTGAAAATGTGGAGCTTCCGCTCTTATATCGCGGAGTGCCTGCCGCGCAGCGTCATGCAATGGCGCGAGCTGCGCTTGATCGAGTCGGATTGCTTCAGTGGGAAAGTCATACGCCGGCGGAACTTTCGGGAGGACAACAGCAACGCGTAGCCATTGCTCGTGCCATTGTGACAAAACCGTTGTTGCTAATGGCAGACGAACCTACGGGCAGTCTTGATAGCCGCAAGAGCGTGGAGATTATGGAACTGCTCACCGACTTGAATAAAACCGACAAAATCACGATTGTATTGGTGACGCATGAACCGGATATGGCGCAGTATGCACGCCGATGCGTGCATTGCATTGACGGCAGAATTGCCAGCGATACGCCGCAGGAGGGAAGGTAGAAATGTTGGGGAATGCCTTTTTGCTTGCTTTTCGACAGATTCTGCGCAACCCGCTGAGATCTCTTTTGACGGTTTTGGGTATCGTCATCGGTGTAGCGGCTGTGATCACTATGGTGACGGTCGGCAACGGAGCCACACAGGCAGTTCGAGAGCAAATCGAAAGCTTTGGCAGTAACCAACTGATGTTACGCAAAGGTCAACGGTTGGGGCCGGGAGGTGCCGCTGGTGCTCCGAGTTTCAAACTGGAAGATGTAGAGGCCTTGGAAGATCAGATTGCCGGTGTTTTGTCGGCCGCGCCACAGTCACAGCGCAGTACCATTGTGGTGGCCAACGGCAAGAACTGGACAACGACCATCATTGGATCGAGTTCGGATTATTTTGCTACGGACAACCGAACGCTTGCCGAAGGGCGTTATTTTGAACCGGCAGAAGAAATGTCGGGAGCGGCCGTCTGTGTGATTGGTACGACAATACAAAAAGAGTTGTTCGGAGCGGGACAGCCCGTGATTGGCGAAATGCTGCGGGTGAACTCTTTTTCTTGTCGAATCATTGGATTGCTTAACGAAAAAGGGACGGCGGCGATGGGGGGAGACCAGGATGACTTGGTGGTTATCCCCTTTAACACCGCAGCACGACGTTTGATTGGCAATAATCGAGTCAATACGATTCTGATCAGCATTGATCCCCAAAGCGACCGAGTCCATTTGAAGGGATTGGTGCGAGACTTAATGCGCGAGCGTCGGTCGTTATCCGAAGGTGATGTCGACAATTTCTCGATTTTGGATACGGCTGAGGTGGCAGAGAAGGTTGCCTCTACGACTCAGATTATGACGGCATTGCTCGGAGCAGTGGCAGCAGTGAGCCTTCTTGTAGGAGGCATCGGCATTATGAATATCATGTTGGTGTCTGTGACGGAAAGAACACGCGAGATTGGTGTTCGTCTGGCCATTGGTGCTACTGCACGAGAGGTGCTCATGCAGTTTTTGATCGAGGCTGTTGTGCTCGGTTGCATGGGAGGCGTGATCGGTATTCTTTTGGCGACTGGTTCGTCTTACGCGATTACGACTCTGATGGGAGTGCCGTATGCCTTTGATCCGGTGATCAATGTTGTAAGTTTTGCTTTTGCAGCGCTCACAGGCGTTATATTCGGCTATTTCCCTGCAAGACGAGCTGCGCGACTTGATCCGATTGAAGCCGTACGGCATGAGTAAGTGCCATACAAAACAAGCCCCGCATCGCGGGGCTTGTTTTTCCGTGTGGCTAATGAGTAACGAGAAGATTAGAACGGAATATCGTCGTCACTGAAGCTGTCGGCAGCAATGGCCGGCTGGGCGGCAGGCTGCGGAGCAGCGGACGGGCGGGAAGCCGGAGCTGTACGGCGAGGTGATTCAAATGCATCATCGCCCTGATGCGAGGAAGGAGCCGACGAGGAGTTTCGGTTGCCCAAAAGCTGCATTGTTTCGCAAATGATTTCGGTGTAGTAGCGTTCAACGCCTTCCTTGTCTGTGTAGCGACGAGTACGCAGACGTCCTTCGATGTAAACGGGATTGCCCTTGCGCAGGTACGTCTGAGCAATTTCAGCCTGTCGACCAAAGAAAACAACGCGATGCCATTCGGTTTCTTCCTGCAGCTGACCCTGGCTGTCCTTGTAGCGACGCGAGGTGGCCATCAAGATGTTGCAGATGGCAGTGCCGCCGTCAGCGGTATAGCGCGTTTCGGGATCTCTGCCGAGGTTGCCGATCAGGATGACCTTGTTGATAGAAGCCATGACTAAAAAAATCCAAATGTAGAGTTAGATACCAAAAGTTTGTCTCTCGAATGCGTCAAGAGCCCGCTTCAACGTTTCTTGCGCCCGGAGTCGTCATTCCCTGCGCAACAATGATCCAAATGACCATCAGCGCAGCACAGAAAGCATACACCCCGTGAGTGCCGAAGTTGGAGTACAACCAACCGCCGCAGGCTCCCCCGATGAAGACGCCTACGGATTGCGTTGTGTTGTAGACACCCAACGCGAGACCCTTGCATTCGGGAGGTGCAGTTTTTGACACAAGCGAAGGCAAGGATGCCTCAAGTACGTTAAAGCCGGAGAAGAATACTAACAGCAAAACGGAGATGAGAAGCACCGAATTGTCAAAAATCTCAAATCCGGCAAATGCGGCAAGAACCAGACAAATCGCACCGACAAAAAGCTCTTTGACTCGCCCCGTTTTTTCTGCGTGACGGATGGCAGGCATCAGAAAGATGAAGCTGACTAGGACGGCAGGCAGATAGACTGACCAGTGTTGGGCTACGGGAAGCTCCAGTTCCACGAGTCGCAAGGGAATGACAACGAAAAGGGCCATTTGGGCCATATGCAGCGAAAAGATTCCCAGATTTAGACGCATAAGTTGTCCATGCAGGAATACATCACGCAACTGAGCTTTGACCTGGAAGTTTTCAAATGGTTTGACAGGGGGCGATGGCAACAGGAATGCGACGGCAAGGATGGCTGCAATACACAGCACTGCAGTTAGCGTGAAGATGCCTGGTACGCCGACTGACTCGGCAAGCAGTGGGGAAATCAGAAGCGAGAGAGCAAAACTCACCCCTATGGAGGCTCCCACAAAGGCCATGGCGCGAGTGATGAGTTTTTCTCGTACGCAATCAGAAATCATGGCCGTGACGGCAGCCGATATGGCTCCTGCACCTTGGATTGCACGAGCGATCAACAGCGTTACTACATCGTCGGCTGCAGCGGCAATTAAGCTGCCGACGATAAATATTAGGAGTCCGGTGATGATGACGGGCTTTCGGCCGAAACGATCGCTGGCAGCCCCGAACGGAATCTGCAGGACGGCTTGGGTCAGACCGTAGATGCCGAGTGCCATGCCTACCATAAAGGCATTGTTGCCTCCCTCGAGGGTTTGTGCCCAGACGGAAAATACGGGAAGAATGAGAAAAATGCCCAGAAGTCGCAGTGCAAAGACGGCGCCGAGCGTCATGGACGCAGTGCGCTCTTGTTTGGTCAGACGCAGAGAGGAATTGGGTGTTTCGGCCATAAGAGACGCTCTCGATAGAGAAGGAGTAAAAGACGGCATAGGCAAAAAAAGCCAGCCAGAGGCCGTGATGCGCGGTATAGTAATCGATTCGCCTAAGTTAAAACTTAAGCACCTCTAACTACAAGACTTAAGCAGGAAAAAGGACAGTCAATGCCCGAAACCATCCGTATCCGCGGAGCGCGTACGCACAATCTGAAAAACGTTGATGTGGACATTCCACGAGGCAAACTCACGGTTGTTACCGGTCCTTCTGGTTCCGGTAAAAGTTCGGTGGCCTTTGACACGCTGTATGCCGAAGGTCAGCGTCGTTATGCAGAGAGTGTCTCAAGTTATGCCCGACGCTTCATGGATGTGATGGACAAGCCCGATGTTGACAGCATTGAAGGATTGTCGCCTTGCATTGCCATTGGACAAGCTACGACATCTTCCGGTTCGCGCTCGACGGTCGGCACGATGACGGAAATCAACGACTATTTGCGTATTCTTTTTGCTCGAGCCGGAGTGCCGTATTGTGCCGAACATCATGTGGCGCTCGAAAAGTCGGGCATCCATGACATGGTTGATGCCGTGCTGCAGTGCCCGGAGGGCACCCGCGTGATGATTTTGGCGCCGTTGAAAATCGCTGCTGGTCCTACACTGGGCGATGTCTGCAAAAAGCTTGCCGGACACGGTTATCTGCGCGTGATGATCGATGATCAGACGTGGAGTATTGACGATTTGCCGCAAGAGATTCTCAAGGAGACAGCAGCAGGGAAACGACTTGATGTCGTGATTGATCGTCTAAAAAGTGCCGATTCTCAGCGCGTACGCTTGGCGGAAAGTTTTGAGGCAGCAGTCAAAGCTGCCGATGGTCGGGCAGCATTTCTTCGGATGGATACCAATCAGAGACGAACCTTCCACACTCGTTACTGTTGTCCGATTTGTGAGACAAGCGCTCCGGAACTTAGTCCGGCAATGTTTTCATTTAACAATGCACTTGGCGCTTGTCCGGTTTGCGAGGGAACCGGTGAAGTTGAACGCTTTGATCCCGCTTTGGTTGTGACGGATTCGCGTTTGTCGTTGCGTCAGGGAGCTGTGTGTGGCTGTACGCCGCAGAATAAATCGAATTTTTCGGACCTGTCCATTGCTTCTCGTCTATTGGGATTTTCGCTTGATACGGGCTTTGAGAAACTCCCATCGGACATTCAGGATTATGTGCTTTATGGACCCAACAAGCAGCAAAGCTCTGTGCTGGGAATGCCGGAATTCGAAGGAATCATTCCGCAACTCGAAAAAAAGTGGAAACGCACGTCGAGCGAAGCTATTAGGAATGGCATGCGAGTGTTGCGACGCACGAGTGTCTGTCCGGCGTGTGAAGGGACTCGGCATAGGGCGGAAGTCAAAGATGTTTTTGTAGGAACGGCCGATAACCGCATCAACATCATTGAAATTCAGAAATTGCCTCTGGTGCAGTTGGTCAAACGCGTGGATTCGCTTGTATTGGAACCCAATCGAGAGCCTGTGGCTCGACCGTTGCTTGAGGAAGTGCTCAAACGCGTCCGTTTTCTCATTGATGTCGGGTTGGGGTATCTCACGCTTTCTCGGGAAACAGCGAGTCTATCGGGCGGTGAGGTTCAGCGCATTCGGCTGGCTGGGCAGATTGGGGCTGGGCTTACGGGAGTGACCTACGTTCTCGATGAGCCGACTGTTGGCTTGCATCAACGCGATACAGGGCGAGTGATTGACATGCTCAAGACTCTGACGCAGACGGGCAATACCGTTGTTGTTGTCGAGCATGATCCGGAAATGATTCGAGCTGCCGATTGGGTCGTGGATATTGGACCGGGGGCCGGAACGTTGGGCGGACAGGTTGTCTGTCAGGGCAGTGTTGCAGAAATTTGCGCATGTGAACAGTCCAAAACCGGTGCCTATTTGAGTGGACGACTGAAAATGCCGGAAGTCTCACATCAATGTTTCGACGAGACTTCACCGGCCTTGGTGCTCAAAGGGGCTTGCGGGCGCAATCTCAAACACGTGACATGCCGCTTTCCGATTGGTGCGCTGATTGCGGTGACCGGCGTTTCGGGCTCGGGTAAATCAACATTGATCAACGAAACGCTCGGCCGCTATATGAAAAAACGTCTGTATCGCGCCAAGCTGCAACCGTTGGACTTTGAGGAAATTGAAGGGGCGGATTTTTTTGACAAGATCATCGAGGTGGATCAAAGCGCTATCGGCAAAACGCCCAGATCCAATCCCGCGACTTACACCGGGTTAATGCAGCCGTTGCGAGAGGTGTTTGCGGCCACGCCGGCGGCAATGGAGCGTGGCTACGGACCGGGACGATTTAGTTTTAATACCGAAGGCGGTGCTTGCGAGGCTTGTCAAGGAGAGGGGCGAATCAAGTACGAAATGGGCTTTTTGCCGCCGGTGTATGTTGACTGCCCGGTTTGTCACGGTCGCCGATACAACAGAGAGACTCTGGAAGTGAAATACAAGGGCAAGTCGATAGCCGATGTTCTTGATATGACGGTAACTGAAGCTAAGCAGTTCTTTGACGTGCATCCGCCGATTGCACGAAAGCTCGAGATGCTTGAGGAAGTCGGTCTGGGATATATCGGCTTGGGACAGAGCGCAGTGACCTTCTCAGGAGGCGAGGCGCAGCGTATCAAACTTGCCGAAGAGCTTGCACGTCGTGATACGGGGCGCACGCTTTACATTTTGGATGAACCAACGACCGGATTGCATTTTGAAGATGTTGCTGTTCTCATGCGAGTCATGCGTCGACTGACTGCCTTAGGGAACACCGTGATTGTGATCGAACATAACACCGATGTGATTGCCGGGGCTGATTGGATCGTAGACATTGGTCCCGAAGGGGGAAACGAAGGCGGGCAACTTGTGTTTGAAGGAACGCCAGAGGCATTGGCTAAATGTTCCGAAAGTGTAACGGGGCGATGGTTGCATGCCACAGCCAACGGAACAATGCCCAAACGGCGTTCGCGTGTGCGAAGCAAAAAAAGTGCCTGAATGAATTTTTCGAAAAATTAAGGGTTATCCCGATATTTATGCTTGTTTGATATAGTGGTGTTTACTAGAAATTGAGGGATAACCCTTAAATTGAGGGTGTTCATGAAAAAGAAATTACACTCTAAGCGGCAAAGATTTGATCTGAATCAATATTAAATACATCTGAAAGGAGCATCATTCGCTCATCAAAAACAAGGGGCGAGGCTGCGTTCTCCGCCCTCGTGCCCGTTAAATAAAAATCGAAAAGGAAATCGATATGACTCCCGACAACATCAAATACGGTCATACCCCCACCGGTCCTGAAGTCATTGCCGGCGTGACCCTTAGTGATGCCAAGCGTGCCAGCAAGTGGCCCGCATACGCTGACGTGGCTCAGTCCGTCACCGGCGCTATCCTTGGCTTGTTCCTGTTCTGCCACATGGCCTTTACGAGCTCCATCCAGTTCGGTAAGGATCTTTTCTGGAACCTTATTCAGGTTTCCGGCGGCACCCCGATCTTTGGACATGAACAGATTTGGCTGCATTTCCTTTTCGTGGCCGTAATCACGTTGTGCGTGATCATCCATGCTTTGTGCGCTCTGCGCCGCTTCCCGACTTCCTACAAGCAGTTCCGTGATATTCGTGCTCATGTGAAGGTTGTGCATCACACGGATTCCAGTCTGTGGTTTATCCAGTTTGTGACCGCCATCATCCTGACTGGCATGGTGTTCCCGCACGTGATGCCCATGTTGACGGCTCCGAGCGAAATCGACCCCAACCTGTCTTCCGTCCACACCTATCACAATGGTCTGATCTGGACGCTTATCTTCCTGGTTGCCACTGAACTGCACGGCATGATCGGTCTGTATCGCCTCGCTGTTAAGTGGGACGTCATCAAGGGTCGTGCTCATGGTCTGCGCAAGGCTATGGTTGTGATTGCCTTCCTGATGATCTGCTGCGGCTCTCTGACGGCTTACACCTTCTGGAGCAATGGCCAGGAACTCGTGGATGCAGGCAACGCCGCTACCCGCTACGTGCCGACCGTCAACTGGTTTGCCGGCAAGTAATCCGACCATCCGAAGTGCTTCGCGTTTGCGGTCTCCTGAACGCGAAGCACAGCAAAAAGCCGAGTGCCCATACGTATGGGAACTCGGCTTTTTTTTGTGGCATTTTTGAAGTGGTATGGAATTTTTGGATACAAAGGAATCTAAAGCCTTGCCTATTGCTCAAGGGATAAAACACCAAGCCAACGAAGGCCTTTTACATTTCCAAACCATTAGACGAATAGCTAGGGAGTTGGGAATTTCCGTCGAATCGGTTTGAGATTGATCGATTTAGATCAGTTGTGTTTTTTGACAGGATTGACAGCCTATACGTTGACTAGCATAAAGGATTGCTGCAGGTTTGCTGGAGTCGCATTGCGTACTCTGAGGTAGCCAATATAACTGTATTGCCGCTTGTAGAAACTGCTATCTGGACCGATGTTAGGGAAAGGCGAGCAGAAAGAAAGTACGATCAGGGTTTGAAAAAAGAGGCATTTTGCTTGCGGATTGTCGGTGTATGTTTTTAGAGGGGGGGGGTCTATTGATGATGATCACTCGATCAAGGGCTCAGGTCTTCTTTCTAGAAGTGAGTCAAAGGCACTAAAGGAAGCTATGGGGTTAACCCGCACAAATTTTATGAGTGTTTGGAAAATTTGATTTTTATTGGTGTTTATACTAATAAATAGGGGTTTTTGTTCATGTCTTGGTTGATTAACATCAAAAAACAAGGTTCCCTTAACATAAGGTTACTCGATAGTAATAACCCCGAGCAACCGTCTCATCGCGGCGTACACGTCGACCTCTTAAGACGGCTGCTTTTTCTTGAAAGGAGGCAAACATGCACGAATCCAGTATCGAGATCGGCGCTCTGGACAACAAGTCCAAAGTCATCCCTCTCGTTCTGGGCCCATTGCTTGCTCTGGCGCTCTATTTCATCCTTCCCGAAACCTACACTGGTGCCAAGGGAAACACGGTTGAGCTGACGCACGCGGCACGGGCCTGCGTGAGCATGGTGCTGTGGATGGCTATCTGGTGGTTTACCGAGGCTGTTCCGATTGCCGTAACGGCTTTGCTGCCGATCGTGTGCTTCCCTCTTTTTGGTGTTGGTACGGCGGCTCAGACGCTCAAGGAATACTCCAATGACACGATTTACCTCTTTTTGGGTGGTTTTTTGATCGCCGCCGGTATCGCTCGTTGGGGGCTTGATCGTCGTATTGCTCTGCACACGATTCGTATTGTGGGAACCAAGCCCAAACAGATCGTGATGGGGATTATGCTGGCCACTGCCTTTTTATCGGCTTGGGTGTCGAATACCGCAACTGCTGCGATGATGCTGCCGATTGCTTTGGCTCTGATGGCTGTAGTTCGCTCGACTCGCGTCAATGAACCTGTGGATAAGGCAGAGCGTAATTTCGGTGTTTGTCTTTTGCTCAGCGTTGCCTACGGCGCTTCTTTGGGCGGTGTTTATACGCTGATCGGAACTCCTCCCAACGGTATTTTCGCCCGTTTTGTGGAGCAGACCTACCATGTGCCGGTGAATTTCGTCGACTGGCTGATGGTCTCGGCTCCGACCATGACGATTTTGATTATTGCAACCTATCTCATGCTCGTCTTTGTGCTCTTTCGCGAGCAGCCTGGCGAACTGCCTGGAGGTAAAGAGTGGGTAGCCAACGAAATCAAGCATTTGGGACCTTTGTCTCGCGGCGAATGGACTGTACTGATCGTATTTTGTGCGGCGGCTCTTCTGTGGACTTTCGGCCCCATGCTTCGAGGGATGGAAATCGCCGGCATGAAGCCGCTCAAGCCGATGAGCGATACCGTGATTGCGATGGCAGCCGGCATCATTCTTTTCATCATCCCTGTGGATGCGAAAAAGGGTATTCATGCGCTCGATTGGTCGAGCGCGGCTAAGGGGGTGAGCTGGGACGTGTTGCTTTTGTTCGGCGGCGGTCTGGCTATGGCTGCAGCAATTCAGCGAACCGGTGCGGCAGAAGCCGTGGGAGCTGCGGCGGTTGCGCTTGCGGGATTGCCTGAATGGATGATTGTTGGTGGCGTAACAACTTTGGCATGCTTTGCTTCGGAATTCACATCCAATACCGCTTTGGCAGCGACGATGATGCCTTTGGTTGCAGCTATTGCTGATTCGATCGGAGCTGATGTCCAAGCCTTGCTGATTGCGGCTACGATGGCTACGAGCTGTGCATTCATGATGCCGGTTGGAACACCTCCCAATGCCATGGTTTTCGGTACTGGCCGCATTAAGATCGGCGATATGCTTCGTGCCGGATTCTGGCTCAATATTCTTGCGGTTATCATCATTACTGCAGTTTCCATGATTATTGATCCGGGAATTATTCCTGTTTCATAAGAATCAAAACGATTTGAGACGATCTGCTTCGCACCGCCCCGCCTTCCGAAAGTTTCTTTCGGGCGGGGCGGTGTGTTATTGAGACGGCAATGCCTCCTTACAAGATACTGAAATGACTCAGTTGCCTTCGGCCTATAATCAAATCGTTATGATGCAGGCGCGCTTAAATGCAGGCGCGGCTGTTGTGCGTTGGTTTGTTAAATCCTTGGTGGTCTTCCTATGACGCTGCGCTCTGTTGTTCTTTCTATTCTGAGCCTGCTTGCACTGATCTTTCTTATCCTCAACTGGCAAGGGATCATGGCTCCTGTGCCCGTCAATCTGATAGTCGAGGAGATTCAGGCTCCGTTGGGTTTGATTCTTTTGTTGATTCTCGGCGGGTTGTGGTTGTTCGGTATTGCATGGGCACTTATGCAGCAAGCCTCCACATTGGTTGAAATTCGCAAAGCGTACAAGGAGGCTAATGCCAATAAATCTTTGGCCGATCATGCAGAGATGTCTCGTTTGGAACAGACCAAAGAAAAACTGCGCGAAGAAATGGTCAAAAATCGAGAAGAGCTTTTGGCCGGTATTAAGGAGGCTGTTCAGGCTCCGACACTTAGTGCTCAAGATGCTCAAAAGCGCCTCGATGCCGTAGAAAAGGCTCTTGAGAAACTTTCGCTGCGTATTGAGCAAATTGCAGAAAAAGCTCAGATCGGACCCGCTCCCGAACTGCCGGAGCCTGTCGAACCGAAAAAGAGTGGCTTTTTTGGGTTTTTAGGCGGTTCTAAATCGCACAAAGAAGAAAAACACGCAGAGGAGATCCCTGCTGTAGCCTCGAGCGTTGAGACAGCTGCCTCTCAGGAAGCAGTTGGTTCTGCAGAGCAGGCGTCTGCAACGTTGCCGACGGTCTTGGAAGGGACTCAGGACAAAACAGAATCTGTGCAGAGTGTGACAGCACAGGCAGAAAAACCCAAGGAGGGGTTCTTCAAGAAAATGTTCCATTAACAACGAACCGAGGTTTGTATGGCGGGCAATGTATATCGATACCTAAACGCCCTTGTTACCGAAGGATCGTTTTCCCGCGCAGCACGCGTGCTGCAGATTTCACAACCGTCTATTTCTCAGTTTCTGCACCGTATAGAGCAGGAAGTTGGTGCGCAGCTTATCGACCGCACCGCAAAGCCACTGCGCTTTACGTATGCCGGCGAGTGTTTTATGAAGACGGAAAATGAGATTGAGCAGCTGCGGCAGATGCGCGCCAAATTGATTTCTGATATCGGAGACGGCGTGCGCGGACATGTGACGATTGGTTCGTCTCATTACCGCTCAACTTTTTTCTTGGCGGAAGTTCTTCCTATTTTCCGACGTGAGTATCCTGGGGTATCCGTTTCCTTGGCGGAAGGTACCACTAAGGAACTTGAGGACTTGGCTTTTGATGGTGTTACGGACATCAGTCTTGTGATTGCGCCTTTGTATCGCACGGAACTCGAGTACGCGGAGCTTTTCCGTGAGCGGTACCTTTTGGCGATGAGCCCGGATTGTCGCGTGGCCAAGACGGTGCCGCCTTCGACGACAGGGGGGTATCCGACGATGCCGTTTAGTCGCTTAAACGGCGAGCCTTTTATCATCATCAAGCAGGGACAGAAATTCCGTAATCTTTATGAAGATCTGTGCCGAAGCACCCATACGACCCCACGTGTGATGCTTGAAAGCGAATCGCCGGTAGCGGCACTGCATTTAGCCAGTGCGGGACTGGGGGCGACATTCGTGACACAGACTTTGGCCAAGCGCTGTCATCCTGCTCAGCCTGTGCGCTATTTCTCAATTGAACCTGCACGCCCTGATCGTATGGTGGTGGCGGCTTATCGCAAGAATGGTTATCTTTCCAGAGCTGCACGGAGTCTTATTGAGGTCATGCGTCGTGTGGCTGAAAGTGAGTTTGCCGACGGCTAACGAAAAGAGCAGTTTGCAAAGATCAAAGAACGCAGCGTTTTCGACAAAACGCTGCGTTTTTTCATTGGAGGATTCGTGCGCTGAAGGGAATTCGGAACACGACGTGTATCTTCTACATCAATCGATGTATTCGGTTTGTTTGATCACTTCTTCGACGATGGGGGCTTTGCGTTCATTGAAGAGTTTCTTGTTTTGTTCAAAGAGGTTCCCTCCGTGAGTATCGATCGAGACGATCAGAGGGCCGAACTCTTTGACTCGCATGACCCAAAGTGACTCAGGCATGCCGAGTTCAGACCACTGAACATCTTCGACCTCCTCGACGCACTGAGCCGCCAATACCGCGCAGCCGCCAGGGAAAACACAGTGAAGTGCTTTATGTTCACAGCAGCCGGCAACCGTATTGGGCCCCATGCCGCCTTTGCCGATGATGAGTTTGACGCCGGTTTGTTCGATGAATTCTTTTTCGAACTTTTCCATGCGCATGGATGTTGTCGGTCCGATTGATACGACTTTATAGCCGCTGCCGGAACTTTCATCCGGAACCATAATGGGACCGGCGTGGAAAATGGCTTTGCCAGCGAGATCCACTGGAATGGCGCGGCCATGCTTGACCAGACGCGTATGGGCGCAGTCGCGAGCTGTCACAAGACAGCCGTTGAGGTAGATGATGTCGCCGATGTGGATATCTTCGAGATCTTCACTGCGAATCGGCGTGGTCAGGATTTTCTTGCTCACAGCGTGACTCCTTTATGCGAGATCATTTCGTAGGACATGTCGGCGTTAAAGCGAATAGTGGCGCGGCGATGTCCCCAGCATCCCACGGACAGACCAACGGCAAGGCAAGAGGGATGACGAGCGGCCTGTTCCACATGAACACCCATCACGGAAAGTGCTCCATTGAGACCGCCCGGACCGATATTGATGTCGTTGAGACCTTTTTCAATGATCTGTTCGAATTCGGCTCCTCGAGCATTGGCATTGCGGGAACCGATGGGACGCATCAGCGCCTTTTTGGAAAGATTTGCAGCGACTTCTACGGATCCTGCAATGCCGATACCGACCAAAAGCGGCGGACAGGCATTGATGCCGCGTTCGCAGATGTTGTCAAAAATGAAGCGAACGATACCTTCGTAGCCTTCTACGGGCATCAGAACTTTGGCGCACCCCGGCAGAGAGCATCCGCCCCCGGCCATATAGCCGTGAATGGTGCACTGGTCAGAGTCCGGAATGATTTCCCAATCAATCCAGGGAATGCGTACGCCGGTGTTGTTGCCGGTGTTTTTTTCGTCAAAGATTTGCACGGCGTTATGGCGCAGCGGAGCTTCTTTCGTTGCACGAATCGTGGCCTCTTTGAGACACTCCTGCATTTTGCCGATGAGCGGGAATTCCGAACCGCACTCGATCCAATATTGAATGACGCCCGTATCCTGACAGAAGGGCACATTGAATTTGTCGGCGAGCTCCAGGTCGGTGAACATGGAGTCGTACATGACTTTGGCCAAGGGCGCGTCCTGTTCGGTACGCATCTCCTTAAGTTTGGCGAGCACGTCATCGGGCAGATGTTTGCCGAAGTAGGCCGTGAATTTCGCCATGGTATCGGTGAAACGGGTACTCAATTCCGTTTTGTCCATTGCGTTTCTCTCCTCGCGCGGTCCGACTCAATGGGGCGTGAGCAACGGTGCGCGTTTGATGATGGGGGAGGAGGTTCCTCCGTCTTTTGGAGAAATTCTTGCGCCTTTCGGAGGATAAGTCAAATACTAAATAATCTATTATTTTAATAATAATAGAATTATCAATTGCAATAATCAATTGACTTTTAATGAGAAATTTTGTTTGCTTGCATTTGGAGAGATGATGATTCCAAAGCGACCAATTTTGATAAATGCCTATTTTGGGGTAATCATCGGGTAACTTCGGCTTGAAAAAATCCCCGGAAAATCGCATTGCGCTTTTTCCGGGGACAGCATTTGTCAAGTTTTGTCGAATGAACCGATCACACGGCGTTTATTCGGCGTGATACGACGTGACGCGTTCGACTTCTTCCTTGGCTCCGAGGAATACGGCAACGCGCTGGTGCAGTTTTTCAGGCTGAATCGACAGAATGCGCTCATGACCGTTGGTGGCTCGTCCGCCAGCTTGTTCCATCAGCCAGGACATCGGGTTGGCTTCGTACATCAAACGGAGCTTGCCGGGCTTGGAGGGATCGCGGTTATCCTTCGGGTACATGAAAATGCCGCCGCGGCACAGGATTCGGTGGACTTCAGCGACCATGGCCGCTACCCAACGCATGTTGTAGTCCTTGCCGCGAACAGAAGTCTTTCCGGCAAGCAATTCGTCAATATAGCGGCGAACCGGTTCTTCCCAGTGACGCATGTTCGAGCAGTTGATGGCGAATTCCTTGGCCTGCTCGGAGACTTGTACGTTGTCATTGGTCAGAATGTACGTGTTGGTGCGCGGGTCGAGGGTGAACATAACCACGCCGCGGCCGAGCGTCAGCGCCATCTGAGTCTGCGGACCGTACATGATGTAGCCGGCGGCAAGCTGACGGTCTCCGGGTTGCAGGAAGTCTTCGTCGCAGGGAGCCGTGGCATCGGTATGGGGGTTGGGCAGGATCGAAAAGATTGTGCCGATGGATACGTTAATGTCGATGTTGCTCGAACCGTCAAGAGGGTCGTAGCAGATGAGATACGGGCGACGCTCTTCGCAGCCGCAGGCTACGCAGTGATCCATTTCTTCGGAGGCACAGGCAGCAACGACGCCGGAATCCAGCACTGCTTTGGTGACGATCTCATTGCTGATGACGTCGAGCTTTTTCTGTTCTTCGCCTTGTACGTTTTCGCTGCCGGCCATGCCGAGGACTCCCAAAAGGGCGCCGCAAGCGACTTCGGAGCTGATTTCCACGCCGCATGCAGCGACGGTTTCGATCAATTTGGCAAGTTTCTCATCAAGGCCGTTGGTCTTGACTTCACTGGCGAGCATTTCGCTTAATGTGATCTGTTGCATAACGCTTCTTTTTGTCTAAAGGAATCAGTAGTTGTTCAGGGCCTTTTGCACGACTTCGCGAACGCCGGCAGAAAGATTTTCCGTGGAGGCGACTTTGGTGAGCGCAGCATGCATTAGGCGTGCAAGTTCCGGGGTGTAGCGACGCCAGTTGTCGAGTGCGCGGGCAAGGCGCGCTGCAACATGGCTGTTGACTGCATCAAGTTTGAGCACCATTTCAACCCAGAAGTCGTATCCAGCGCCGTCGACGCGGTGAAATTCCGGCTCATTGGCCACGAAGAACGTGTTGATGAGCGCGTAGACGTTATTGGGATTTTTAATTGAAAATACAGGGCACTGCATCAGAGATTTGATGCGATCGAGCACGGGGCACTCATTGGGATACACGCGTGCGGTAGCCTGAACCGAGAACCACTTGTTGATCAAAAGCGGTTCGTTTCCCCAGAGACGACCGGCGGCGTTTAGGACATCGATCTTAGCCGGACTCTGGCTGTTGACGATCATGCGCAGGGCCGCCAGACGATCCGTCAGATTATCGGAATATTCGAATTGATCACGTGCATCGAGAAGCGCTTTGGCATTGCCGCCGGCGAGCCAATACTCAAGTGTGAGATTGCTCAGAGCACGTTTTCCGGCTTCCTTGGGATCGAACTTGTACTCCAAAGTCATGTTGCGCATGTTTTCCGTGCGCAGGGGTTGACCCAGACGATGAGAGAGACGGCGTCCGATAACTTCCATGACCAGAACGCGGGCATCTCGAATCGTTTGAGGATTGATCATGGGGCGACGCGCTGCAATTGCCTTTTCCGTGGGTAATGCGAGAACAGTGGCTCGGTATTCCGGCGACAGATTGGTATTGGAGAGAATGCCTTCAAAGGCCGAAATCAGAGTTCCGTGTACATCGGGTTCAACGCCGTTTTCAAGCATATCGACGACATCGTTGATGACTGCGAGCATGAGTCGCTCGAAGGCGTCTGCACGATTAAAACCGTCGGAATCGTGCAGTGCGAGGAACTGCAATTCCTGCAAGCTGTAGGCATAGTCAAAAATGACGGGAGCGGAAAAGCCTCGACCGAGCGAGAGCACCGGATTTTCCGTGATGCCTTCAAACGTCCACTCGTCGTCGTTTGTCTCGAGCACAAGTTTTGCTGTGGTGACAGGGGCATCTTCGGAGCCTTGCAGCTTCAAAGGAAGATCATGACCGTCACGTCCGATCAATCCGACAAGAATCGGAATGACAAGCGGGTGCTTTTGACTTTGTCCCGGAGTGGGCGGCGTAGACTGGCTGGCGCGGATCGTGAAGGTGGAATGCTCTTGATCCCAGCTGGTTTCAACTGAAACGCGAGGCGTTCCGGCCTGAGACCACCACAGACTGAATGCGCTCAGATCGGTTGCATTGGCATCGGCCATTGCACGAATGAAATCGTCGCAGGTAACAGCCGATTCGTCATGCAGCTGTACATAGCGATCCATGCCCTTTTTAAAGCCTTCCTTGCCGAGCAGGGTCTGAAGCATGCGAATGACCTCGGCACCTTTTTCATACACGGTCATCGTGTAGAAATTGTCGATTTCCTGATAGCTTTCAGGGCGAATCGGGTGAGCCATGGGGCCGGCGTCTTCGGCAAATTGGCTGTTTCTCAGCGCACGCACGGTACGAATACGTTCGACGGCGCGGCTCGATTCGTCAGGCTGCATATCAGCCGTGAATTCTTGTTCGCGGAATACCGTGAGACCTTCTTTGAGCGTGAGCTGGAACCAATCGCGAAGCGTGATGCGGTCGCCGGTCCAGTTGTGGAAGTACTCATGACCGACAATCGACTCAATATTTTGATAGTCAGTATCGGTGGCGATGTCAGGGGAAGCCATCACATAACGAGAGTTAAAGATGTTGAGCCCCTTGTTTTCCATGGCACCGAAATTGAAATCATCGGTCGCTACGATCATGAAGCGATCAAGATCAAGCTCAAGTCCCCAACGCGTTTCATCCCACGCGATGGCTTTTTTAAGACTTGCAAGCGCGTGTTCCGAGTTCGGATAGTTCTTCTGCTCTGTCCATACCTGCAGAAGAACTTCTCGGCCGCTTTTGGTCGTGATCGTCTCTTCTCGGGCGACGAAGTCACCGGCAACAAGAGCAAAGAGGTAGCAAGGCTTTTTGAAGGGGTCTTCCCAGCGCACCCAGTGACGATTGTCGGCTTCATCGCCTTGAGCGACGAGGTTGCCGTTGGAAAGCAGAATCGGATAGAGCGTTTTGTCGGCGTGAATCGTGACGGTAAATCGGCTCATGACGTCAGGACGATCCGGCCAGTATGTGATATTGCGGAATCCCTGAGCTTCGCATTGACTCATGAATGCGCCGCGGCTCATGTAGATGCCTGAAAGCGAAGTGTTGTTGACCGGAACAATGCGGTTGACGATTGTGATCGTTGACTGACTTGAGATGTTTTTAATTGTCAGCTGCCCCGACCCCATCTGGTAGCGCTCATTGGCCTGTTGACCGTTGATGAGTACTTTTTCGATGAACAGATCGTGTCCGCCGTCAAGCACAAGGTCGGTTGTGGCAGCACCGCGCAGCGGTGTCACAGTCATGGTCGAAGTGACTGTCGTGGATTCGGGATTCAAAACGAAGTCGAGCTCGACGGAATCGATGCTGTGGGTGTAAGGACGATAGTCCTTGCGGTAGACGGTTGTGTGTTCCTGAGACTGCATGAAGACTTCCGAAGGCGAAACTGTAAAAAATTGACCGATACAAAAAAGGGAACGGCTGGGCCTTTCGCCGAGCCGAAATCAACACACGATTGTACCGCGCCGAAGCCGTGCGAAAAAAGAAAACGCCCGCACGCAACAGAAGCGAGCAGGCGTTTTTGCAAAATAAGCGAGGACTTCGTTTATTCGTAGTTGTGACCGGCAGTGCGGTGGCATGCCACGCAGTCGGTCTTGGGCTGTTCGGCAAAAGCCTTGTGCATCGGAGCAACCATGGGCTTGGCGGGATTGACCTTCATGTTGCCGACGTCATGGCAGCCGCGGCAGGTGACGTAGTCAACGGAAACCATCCATTCCTGCACGTTCTTTGCCATTTCTTCACGCTTGGCGACCTGCTTTTCAGGCGTGCTGAGCGTGCCGCGAATTTCGCCCCAGAGCGAACGAGAGCCGGACATAGCCTTGTGCCAGAGCAGGCCAACGACCTGAGCCTGGCTGATGGAGTGCACGGATTCATACTTCAGGTGGCAGTCTACGCACTCGGCCTTAGCGCCGGAGAAAGTCTGTGCGTGCTGACCCTTCTTATAAGAAGCATAAGCTGCATCCATTGAGTGGCAGAACGTGCCGCAGAATTCAGTGGAACCGGACCAATGAACCACGGACGTGCCAGCGCTTACGAGGGCAACACCGATTACGGCGCCAACCAGAACGAGGCCGGCGGCACACCATTTGCCGTTTTTGTTGCAGGACATCTGAAATCCTCCTAGTTGGTTTTATCCTTGCGCCTAGCCGTTTGCGTGCTGCTTGTGCATGTCTTCTAAATCAAACGGCAGGGACTCTGCGGTGTGAAAGAGAATGTCGTCCGCAGAGAGCAGGGGCAGGGACATTCGACCGCGAAGTTTAGGGCGCTATCATAAACCGCGCTTAAACAAAGCTGAAGCGAAGCTGGATTCTTTACTTTGACTTAGGTCAAACACTGAGTAAGCTTGCTGACAGGACTAGGCCTTCTTCCTTAGGGCAGTACTGTATTGTGCGGGGGTAAATCAAAAGCGGCCTGCTTGGTGATGCATCTTGGCCTAGGCGATCTGCGCTACAACGACGCTTTGCGCCGGAACCAATGCTTCGGCATGATCACCCAACTTCAGGCCGTGACCGGCGTGCGCAAAGCCAACCAGGGAAGTGCCGCCGGCCAATCGCAGCGTGACTTCACCTCCTTTGTCCTGACGTGCACTGCGTATGACGGTACCTGAGACAATACTGCAGCCTTTGACGGCTTCAACGTGATGAGCGATTTCAATGCAGGTGGCCTTAAAGAGCGCCAATGCGCGGTCATGTTGCGTAAGGCCAAGCAATTGAGCACTTTCTTGAGTCAGAGTGGCTTTAAGCGTATTGACAGAGTCAATGCGCATGTGAACGCGTACCAAAGCAGGGCCGCGCTCAATGCGTTCGATTGTGACGGGAAACTGATTGCGCATGGAAGTGCGCAATGTTGAAGAACTCAAAGGGACCAGTTCCGGAGTTACCCGCGCAGCAAATTCTGTCAGGACGGCTTCTCGTGCTTTGGTGAGTTTTTCTGAAAGCTCCAGAACAGTCATACCTGCGGGCGTGAGCTTGGTGCCGCCGCCTTTGGTGCCGCCGACTTCTTTTTCCACCAGGGCAACACCTGCCAAGTTGGTCAATGTTTCCAGAGCTTGCCATGCCGCTTTGTAGGAGACGTTGGACAGACGAGCAGCCTCAGAGATTGAACCGGTTTCATGGATACGGCGCAGGATGTTGATGCGTTTGTCGACGAGCTGCTCGAGCTGGCGCGTCAGAGCAATGGGCGCGGCCACCGATTCAGGAGAGGCTTTGTCAAGAAGAACGGCATCAGACGAAGACATGGCTTATTTCCTATAGAGCGTTGACGCAAGTTTAAGACAAGACGATGGCGGCAGGAGCGGGAAGACAGGCTACGAAATAAAGATTTTTATCCGTGTAGTTCCGTTATTCAAAAATGTGATAACGTTTCGTTATTCAAATTATGAATGACCAAGGGTGACGACTCTCGTCTCCATTGGAACAAAGAAGGGAGAGATGCAAATGAATATTGCGCGAACCACCGTAGCTGCCGTGATGCTTGCCGCCGCTATGAATGCAAGTGCTGCCGAGGTGCATGTGGCCGTGGCGGCTAACTTTACGGCTCCGGCCAAAGATCTCGCTCCGCTTTTTGAAAAGCAGACCGGGCACAAGTTGATCCTGAGTTTCGGTTCGACCGGTATGTTTTATGGGCAGATCAAAAACGGTGCAACGTACGACGTGCTGCTTGCGGCTGATGCCAAAACACCCCAGAAGGCATTGTCCGAAGGCTATGCAGTCGAGGGAACGCGTTTTACGTATGCTGTCGGCAAACTGGTTCTTTGGAGTGCGGATGCCGACAAGATCAAGGACGGAGCTGCGCTTTTGACTTCAGGAAACTTCAATAAGTGTGCCGTGGCTAATCCAAAATTGGCCCCCTATGGGCTAGCTGCAGAAGAAACGCTCAAAGCATTGGAGCTCTTTGACAAGGTAAGTCCCAAGTTCGTGCAGGGAGACAATATCGGCAAAACCTTTAATTTCGTTAAAACCGCTAATGCTGACATTGGTTTTGTGGCTTTGAGCCAGGTATACAAAAACGGCAAACTCACTTCGGGATCCGGCTGGATTGTGCCTCAGGAACTTTATGGCAGAATCGCACAAGACGCCGTATTGCTCAAGCAGGGACAGAGTCCGGATGCTGCACGCGAGTTTTTGAGTTTTCTTCAGGGGGCTGAGGCAGCCAAGATTAAACAGGAATACGGCTACGGCGAGAAGTGATCGTGCGGCGCAGGTTTGATCAATTCAATAAAAACAATGGAAGATATTTCACTGGATCCTATCTGGCTTAGTTTGAGACTTGCCGCAGTGACGACGGTAATTCTTCTGGTTTTTGCCACTCCTGTGGCCTGGTGGCTTGCTCGTTCCAAAAGTCCGCTGCGAGCTCCCGTGAGTGCCGTTGTCACTTTGCCTC
>DXSO01000009.1:0-2945 GCA_019410445.1 Sutterella sp. | reverse complement strand
CTCTCGTACTGCCGCCTTCGGTGCTTGGTTTTTACATTCTTGTAGCAATGGGACCGCACGGGCCAATTGGACAGCTCACGCAGTCATTGGGATTGGGACTAATGACTTTCAGTTTTTCCGGATTGGTCGTCGGTTCGGTGATCTACTCGCTTCCTTTTGCCGTGCAGCCGCTGCAAGCGGCATTTGAGTCGATCGGCAATCGTCCGATGGAGGTGGCGGCTACTCTTGGTGCCAAGCCGATGGATGCATTTTTTTCCGTTGTCGTACCGTTGGCAAAACCAGGGTTTCTGACTGCTATGGTTTTGACGTTTGCGCACACAATTGGTGAATTTGGCGTTGTATTGATGATTGGCGGCAATATTCCGGGCAAGACGCAGGTTGTTTCAACCGAAATCTATACGTTTGTCGAGGCAATGGAGTATGACAAAGCGCATTGGCTTGCGGGCGGCATGCTTCTTTTTTCCTTCCTTGTGCTTTTATGCGTGACGCTGTTTAATCGTCGAGCCAAGGCGGCGGCGGTTTCGGGAACTTCCATGTAGGAAGAATCCGATTATTCATATTTGCGGATGTTCACTCAAGATGATCGACAGCCAACAAGATCGTATCTGTTTGAAATTAGCTCGAACAACGGGCTTTACGCTTGATGTGGATTTGACGCTGCCGGAAGGCGGCGTGACGGTTTTGTTTGGTCCTTCTGGCTGCGGCAAGACAACGGTGCTTCGCAGTGCGGCAGGACTCGAAAAAGCGTCTGGTTTTGTGCGTATTGCCGGACATCTCTGGCAGGACGACAGCCATGGAGTTTTTGTGCCGACTTATGCACGCCGCATAGGCTATGTGTTTCAGGAAGCAAGTTTGTTTGAACATCTCAATGTGCTTGATAACCTGCTCTATGGACTCAAGCGGATGGCGGATGGAGATGGACGTAAAAGACTTGATGAGGCTGTTGAACTGTTGGGGATAGGTCATTTACTTCAGCGGCGCACCTCAGAACTGTCCGGAGGAGAACGACAGCGTTGTGCTATCGCGCGAGCCTTGGCGGTCAAGCCTACGGCGCTTTTTATGGATGAGCCGTTGTCAGCGCTTGATCATGCAAGACGATTGGAAATCATGCCGTGGATCGAGCGGCTTAAAACGGAACTCAAGTTACCGATTCTTTACGTCACTCATTCTGAAGAGGAGGTGATGCGTCTTGCTGATCGTCTGGTCGTCATGAGTGCGGGAAAACTCATCGATAGCGGACCTGTGGCTGAAACTTGGCTGCACATGATGCAGCAAAAAGGGGCGGAAGCATCCCGACGCGTTTTGCTTGCCGGACATGTTGAAGCACGGGATTCGGCATGGTCTTTGATGAGGGTTGTTTGCGGGGGCATGCCTTTTTGGGTGCGGGATACGGGAGCTGAAATCGGGGCCGGCGTACGACTCATGATTGATGCCGATGACGTATCGTTATCCGTCACGAAACCCTCTCAGACGAGTATTCAAAATGTTTTCCCCTGCCAGGTGACTGCGATCGAGGCCGTGAGTGATCCTAGTCGAAAAGTTGTGGAATTAAGTGCAGGCGGTGCGGTGATTTTTGCGGCTTTGACAGCCAGAGCTGTATACGAGTTAGAACTAAAGCCGGCGATGTCAGTGTGGGCGCAGGTCAAGACAATTGCGGTGCACTAAGAAACAACAGTCAGGAGTTCGTTGCGTGGTAAGTCCAACGAACCCCTGACTTTTGTCGGTTGGCAGCTTAGGTGCGAAAGGTTAGCCGGCAACCAGTCCGCCGTCGATCAAATACAGGCCGCCTGTGATGAAGCTGGCAGCATCGGAGGCAAGGAAATGAATAAGTTCGGCAACTTCGTGCGGTTCGCCGACTCTTCCCAAGGGATATAGTTCGGACTCGGCCTGCCAGTATGCGCTTGCGTCGCCATTGTGGGTGATATCGGCGAATTTCTGGAATAGATTGATGGCCAACGGTGTGCGAATCGTCGCAGCGCAAACGGCATTGACTCTAACCTTTTTAGGACCAAGATCGATAGCCAGACTTTTGGTGATTTGACCAAGAGCGCCTTTGGTAAGACCGTATCCAAAACTGTTGGCTTTGCCGATGTAGCTTTGGTCCGAAGCGTTAATCACGATCGAACCGCCTCCTTTTCTTAGGATGCTGGGTACCGCCGTCTGAAGGGTGTATACCGTTCCTTTGATATTAGTATCGATCATTAAGTCGAGCTCTTCGTCGCTGATGGAGAGCATCGTGTTGCAGCGATGAATGCCGGCATTGGCAACAACGCAGTCAAGTTCTCCGTATGCGGCGACAGCCTCATCAACGGCGTGTTGCAGGTTGTCTCGGTGGCGCGTATTGCCTTCAACAAAGAGTGCTCCAGTTTCTTTGGCAAGAATTTGGGCATCCTCAACGTTTATGTCCATGAAAGTGACATTCCAGCCACAAGCGGTAAATTTACGGACGCTCGCTGCGCCAATGCCAGTTGAACCGCCAGTGATGAAGACGTTTTTTTTGAGCTCTGTCATACGATATTTCCCTCTTTGGTTGAATTCGGGGATGTCGCACCGGACTGCAACATTTGATGGAGGACACTTGATCAAGTTGATGTGTGCGACAGGCTTTGTTTGAGTTTAGCGGTTCATTTGTCAAAAGAGAACCGCTCAAGAGCGAGGGTTTTTGAGAGAAACAGCGCAAGATTCTGAGATCGTGCACTGACAAAAAGTGAAGACTGGAAGAGAAGACTTAATAAAAAACCGCAATGCTTAACGCACTTGCGGTCTTAGTCGACAACACTAAATTGTCATTGGTGCCCGGGGAGAGACTCGAACTCTCACGCTTATTAGGCGGAGGATTTTGAATCCTCTGCGTCTACCATTCCGCCACCCGGGCAAATCCAATTTTTTATAAGAAACCCCCAGCGCGGCGGCTGGAGGTCTTAAATTCTGGGGTGGGAGATGGG
>DXSO01000089.1 GCA_019410445.1 Sutterella sp. | reverse complement strand
CCGATTCGCGATCCAATTCCAACTGATGTCGTTGGCGTCGGTACTCGTCGGGTTCAACAATAAGAACCGAAAAAGGGGAAGGGGACATCATTCGCTTGTTTTGTGGGCCGATTAGGACAAATGAGCCTGCAGTTTTTCAGTGTCGATGGCAAAACTGCGGATGCCTGCGAATAGTTTTTCGCTTGCAACGGCACTCATGGCAAGAGCCATCATAAAGTCGGCTTCAGTAATTGTGATGGGAGCTGTCGGCTGCAGTTCTTCGCTCGAGAGTATGCGGGGAACAGGGGCAAAAGAGGTTTCTAATTCGCCCAAAAGTTTCGGAGAAATCGTCAGCAGGTCACAACCGGCGAGAGCCAGAATTTCCCCTTTATTGCGAAATGAAGCGCCCATGATCTGTGTTTTGCTGCCGGCAGCTTTAAGCCGCTTGTAGACAGCGGTGACTGACTGCACGCCCGGATCCTTGAGACCTGCGTTGGCAGTTTCGTCCCAGCAGGCTCCCTCATTGGCTTTGAACCAGTCGTAAATACGTCCGACGAAGGGACTGATGAGCGTTGCCTGCGATTGTGCTGCAGCTTCGGCCTGTGCTGTGCAGAAAATCAGGGTCATGTTGCAGTGAATACCTTCAGACTCGAGCACGCGAGCGGCTTGGCAGCCCTGCCAGGTGGCGGCGATTTTGATGAGGATTCGTTCACGAGAAATGCCCAAGGCTTCGTAAAGACCAATGATTCGTCGGGCTTTTGCAATGGTGGCGTTGGTGTCAAAACTCAGGCGTGCGTCGACTTCGGTGGACACGCGGCCGGGAATGTGTTCGAGAATGGCTGCGCCAAAACCGGTGAGCACGCGGTCAATACGCTGAGCGGGACTTTCCTGAGCACAGCGAGCCGACTGAAGAATGTGGCCGTAGCAGCCGCTGGTTGCTGCTTTCAGAATAAGAGACGGATTTGTGGTGGCTTCAGTGGGCTTGAGTCGTGCGATCGTGTCGATGTCTCCCGTGTCAGCGACGACAACTGTCATTTTCTTGAGCTGTGCGAGTTCATTGACTTGCTGCATTTTGACGCCTTTCTTTTGAAGAAATGACCCGCTTTGATGCGGATGTCACAAACAAAATCACAGCCGCGCTTTCGCAGGAAGGTCTTTGTAGACTAAGACAAATTCCCGTTTCTGAAAAGGACGGCCGAAAAGGTATAATGGATCAATTTTAGCCTGAGCTCGGAGAGCTCTGATTCTCAGGCGCGGTTTTGATTGTTTGAAATGCTCTGCATGTCGCATGAAGACTGCGGGGGTTTTTCAGCGCAGACACCTTTTTATTCGAGTCAGTTCAAGAACAAAATAGGGAGGAGCCTTGAGTCTGATCATCACAGATACGCGTCCGCAAGCCGCTCTCGTGCTTGCCGACGGCGAAGTCTTTCTTGGGCGTGGTTTCGGCGCCAAAGGAAGCGTCACCGCCGAAGTCGTGTTCAATACGGCTATGACGGGTTATCAGGAAATTGTCACCGATCCGAGCTATACGGGGCAGATCGTTACGCTCACGTATCCGCATATTGGCAACGTCGGTGTCAATGCCCAGGATGAGGAAAGCAGCGGCGTGTGCGCTGCAGGCCTCATTATTCGCAGCGAGAGTCCTGTCGTAAGCAACTTCCGTTCCGAACAGAGCCTTTCAGATTATTTGCGAAAGGCCGGGGTGGTTGGTTTGAGCGATATCGATACCCGCAAGCTCACCCGCATCCTTCGTACCAAGGGTGCTCAGGCCGGCACGATTGTGACGGCTCAGGGCGAAGAGCTTACGCAGCAGGAAATTGAAGATGCTCGCAAGGCTGCAGCCGAATGGGGTTCCATGGTGGGACGTGATTTGGCTCGAGAAGTGACTTGCAAAGCTCCCTACGAATTTACGGAAGGCACTTGGACGCTTACGGCCAACGACGGTACCCCGGGTTTTAAAAAGCCCGAGAAGTTCGACTTCAAGGTTGTGGCCTACGACTTTGGCGTCAAGCGCAATATTTTGCGTTTGATGGCCGACCGCGGCATTGCGCTGACAGTTGTGCCCGCGCAAACTCCAGTTGAGGATGTGCTGGCCATGAATCCTGATGGAGTGTTCTTGTCCAATGGTCCCGGCGATCCGGAGCCGTGCACGTACGCCATTGAAGCGGCTCGTGAATGCCTCAAGCGTCGTATTCCGCTTTTTGGCATCTGCCTTGGTCACCAGATCATGGGATTGGCTGCCGGCGGCAAAACGCTCAAGATGAAGTTTGGACATCACGGTGCCAACCATCCGGTTCTGGAAAAAGAAAACGGTCGAGTGCATATCACCAGCCAGAACCATGGCTTTGCGGTGGATGCGGCTACGCTGCCCGACAATGTCGAAGTCACGCACGTGAGCCTTTTCGACGGATCGCTGCAGGGAATGCGTTTTATTGATGCGCCGGCGATGAGTTTTCAAGGTCACCCCGAGGCATCTCCGGGACCGCACGATATCGAAGGGCTCTTCGATAAGTTTGTTGAACTGATGAAGTCTGCTCGCGCCTGAGTGCGGGTGGGTTTTACAGGACAAAAAGAAAGAGCAGCATCATGAACGCAGTCACGCATGTCAAAGCAGCCCTTGCCGAAGCACACAGCGCCCTGGATGCGCTGATGAAGGATGAGGCAACGCTTGAGAAAATCGCTCAAGCCGCACATGCCATTGCAGAAAGCCAGCGCAGAGGCGGCGCGGTGTATTCGTGCGGCAATGGCGGAAGTTTGTGCGATGCCATGCACTTTGCTGAGGAAATGACGGGACGTTACCGCAAAGACCGCAAGCCCTATCGTGCAGCGGCAATTTCGGACGTCTCGCATATGGCCTGCGTCGGGAATGATTACGGCTACGATCACGTGTTTTCACGTTGGATTGAAGCCATGGGAACCGATCGGGACGTGCTTATTGCGATCACAACATCGGGCACGAGCAAGAACATCGTGGCTGCAGCCAAGACGGCAAAAGAAAAGGGAGTGACGGTGGTGGCGCTGACGGGACGAGAAGGCTCGGCCATCACGCAATTGGCTGATATCGCCATCGTTACGCCGGCGGGATGTTGGGCTGACCGCGTTCAGGAGCTGCACATCAAAGTGATTCATATTCTGATCGAACTCATCGAACGTGAGCTCGATAGCCAGAACTACAACGAAGGCGCTTAAATCATGCCTAAACGTACAGATTTAAAAACCATCATGATTCTCGGGGCCGGTCCGATCATCATCGGACAGGCCTGCGAGTTTGACTATTCGGGCGCACAGGCCTGCAAGGCTCTCAAGGAAGAGGGTTATCGCGTGGTGTTGGTTAACTCCAACCCCGCTACGATCATGACCGATCCGGCCATGGCGGATGCGACGTACATTGAGCCTCTTAACTGGAAGGTGCTCGAGCGCATCATTGCCAAGGAAAAGCCTGACGCCATTCTGCCCACTATGGGCGGCCAGACGGCATTGAACCTCGCAATGGATCTGAACCGCGAGGGTATTCTGGAAAAGTACGGCGTTGAACTGATCGGCGCCAAGCCCGATGTGATCGACAAGGCCGAAGACCGCCAGCGCTTTAAGGAAGCCATGGAAAAGATCGGCCTTGAGTCGGCTCGTTCCGGCATTGCCTACAGCATGGCAGAGGCTATGGAAGTACAGCAGCGCGTCGGATTTCCCGCGGTGATTCGTCCGTCCTTTACGCTGGGCGGCTCCGGCGGCGGCATTGCGTACAACATGCAGGAATTCGTGGAAATCTGCGAGCGTGGTCTGGCGCTTTCGCCCACGCACGAACTGTTGATCGAAGAGTCGCTTCTGGGATGGAAAGAGTACGAGATGGAAGTTGTGCGCGACAAAGCCGACAACTGCATCATCATCTGCTCGATTGAAAACCTTGATCCGATGGGCATCCACACGGGTGACTCGATTACGGTGGCTCCTGCTCAGACCCTTACCGATCGCGAATATCAGCTGCTGCGTGATGCTTCGATTGCTGTGCTGCGCGAAATCGGCGTAGATACGGGCGGCTCCAACGTGCAGTTTGCGGTCAATCCCAAGAATGGCCGCTTGATCGTCATTGAAATGAACCCGCGAGTGTCGCGCTCTTCTGCTTTGGCGTCCAAGGCTACGGGCTTCCCGATTGCAAAGATTGCCGCCAAGCTGGCTATTGGATACACGCTGGACGAGATTAAAAACGACATCACGGGCGGCGCCACGCCTGCGTCCTTCGAACCCACGATCGACTACGTGGTCACGAAGGTTCCGCGCTTTGCATTTGAAAAATTCCCGCAGGCTAACGATCGCCTCACGACTCAGATGAAGTCCGTGGGTGAAGTGATGGCCATTGGTTCGACCTTCCAGGAATCGATCCAGAAGGCTTTGCGCGGTCTTGAAACCGGCAAGGACGGCTTTACGCCGCTGTCGACCGACCGCGAAGAAATCGTGCACGAAATCAGCGAAGCCGGTCCCGAACGTCTTTTCTACGTGGCTGACGCTTTCCGTATCGGCATGACGCTTGACGAAGTGCACGAAATGACCGATATCGACATGTGGTTCCTTGTGCAGATCAAGGAAATCGTTGACATTGAACAGCGTGTTGCTCAGGTCAAGCTCGAAGATGTCAGCAAGGAAGAAATGCTCTTCTTGAAGAAGAAGGGCTTCTCCGACAAGCGCTTGGCCAAGGTGCTCGGTGTGCAGGAAGCCGACGTGCGTCGTCGTCGTTACGAACTCAACGTGCACCCGGTCTACAAGCGTGTGGATACGTGCGCGGCTGAATTTGAAACGCGCACGGCCTACATGTACTCGACCTATCAGGAAGAGTGCGAAGCCATGCCCACCGACCGCAAGAAGATTATGGTTCTGGGCGGTGGTCCCAACCGTATTGGTCAAGGCATCGAATTCGACTACTGCTGCGTGCATGCGGCTATGGCCATGCGCGAAGACGGCTACGAAACGATCATGGTCAACTGCAACCCTGAGACCGTTTCGACCGACTATGACACGTCTGATCGTCTGTACTTTGAACCGGTAACGCTTGAAGACGTACTCGAAATCTGCCGCATTGAAAAGCCCGAAGGCGTGATTGTTCAGTACGGCGGCCAGACGCCTCTGAAGATCTGCCGTGCGCTTGAAGCTGAAGGCGTAAAGATCATCGGCACGAGTACGGACGCTATCGACTGCGCCGAAGACCGTGAACGCTTCCAGAAGCTCATCAACGATCTGGGACTGCGTCAGCCGCCCAACGCAACCTGCCACACGCAGGAAGCCGCTTTGGAAGCGGCCGAACGCATCGGCTACCCGATCGTGGTGCGTCCGAGCTACGTGCTCGGCGGCCGCGCCATGGACATCGTGCACAACGCCAAGGAACTCACCCGCTACATGCATGAAGCCATCGTCGTGAGCGAGGACAGCCCCGTGCTGCTCGATCACTTCCTTGACGATGCTGTGGAAATGGACGTCGATGCCGTGTGCGACGGCAACGAGGTGCGCATCGGCGGTCTGATGCAGCACGTGGAAGCCGCAGGCGTTCACTCCGGCGACTCGGCCTGCTCACTGCCGCCCTATAGCCTGCGTAAGGAAATTCTCGATGAAGTGCGTCGTGAGACGGTGCTCATGGCCAAGGCTCTGGGTGTCGTTGGCTTGATGAACGTGCAGTTTGCCGTTAAGGGCGCTGTGACCGAGAATCCGCTTGTCTACGTGCTCGAAGTCAATCCGCGTGCTTCGCGTACGGTGCCCTTCGTTTCCAAGGCAACCGGCCAGCCGCTTGCCAAGATTGCCGCGCGCTGCATGGTCGGTAAGACCTTCGAGGAGCAGGGCGCCAAGGTTGAGGTGACTCCGTCTCGCATCTGCGTGAAGGAAGCTGTCTTCCCGTTTGCGAAGTTCCTGGGCGTTGACCCGGTGCTTGGACCGGAAATGCGTTCTACCGGCGAGGTGATGGGTGTGGGCAAGACCTTTGGTGAAGCGCTCTTTAAGAGCCAGTTGGGTTCAGGTTCAATTCTTCCGCCGGCAGGCACCGTCTTTATCTCCGTGCGTGACGAAGATAAGCCGCGCGCTATTGTGGTGGCTGCGGAACTCATTCATCAGGGCTATGACTTGGTGGCTACTCGAGGAACCTCAGCCGCACTTGCCAAGGCAGGAATTCCTTGCAAGACCGTCAATAAGGTTTCTGAAGGTCGTCCGAGCATCATCGACAAGATTAAGAACCACGAGATTCAGCTCGTAATCACGACGAGCAACGAATCGCGCGGTGAAATCAGTGATGCCCGCGACATTCGTATGGCAGCTCTCGCCAATCGCGTGACCTATTACACGACGATTGCAGGCGGTCGTGCTGCTGTCGAAGGCATCAAGCATCTCAACGATGCTCAGGTCTGCTCGCTTCAGGAAATGTACGCTGAAGGCGCCAACGCTTAACGCGTCTATTTGACCGAAGTTCATCTTATGTGCCGAGTTCTTCTCCGAAGGGCTCGGCACAATGTACAATTGCGGCCTTCAAAGAAGTGAAGGATTTTCTTTTTTCAAGCAAAAACAAAGATATGCAACAGCGAATTCCGATTACCGCCGCCGGCGCCGAAAAGTTGAAGGCTGAACTTGACGAGTTGAAGCGCGTAAAGCGTCCGGCCGTTGTTCAGGCGATTGCCGAAGCGCGCGAAAAGGGTGACCTTTCCGAAAACGCCGAGTACGATGCCGCCAAGGAAATGCAGGGACACATCGAAGGCCGCATTGCAGAACTCGAAGGCAAAATTCCGGCTCTGCAGATCATTGATCCCAAGACGCTGCAGGCTGGTGACCGTATTGTGTTCGGGGCGACGGTGGAACTGGAAGATGAAGACGGCAAGCTTAACGTCTACCAGATCGTGGGTGATGATGAAGCCGACATCAAGGCGAACAAGATTTC
>DXSO01000088.1 GCA_019410445.1 Sutterella sp. | reverse complement strand
CGCAACCACCGCCGCCGCACCTATGAAAGCGGACAACAGGACTCGTCCAATCCCTCTTTGCATGATCCTTAAATTCCCGGCATCAAAATATCATCGTCAGAGCGTCGCGTATCAAGCACTCCCACAACCTCGTAAGTGCTCGACAACCCACCGATACGTCGATGCATTGTGCGTACGCGCACGTTGGCAACTAACACATCACCAGGCCTGAGCTCAAAAATACCGCTGTCGATAAGCGAAAGGAATTTTTTATCGCACATCACGGCCTGAATATGCTGCAAACCGTTATCAAAAAACCACGCCTGGGAATTACGAAAAACCGGAGCCTGAAGCGTCAGTGCCATTGTCCTTATCTTTTCGACAAGTAAAACCTCTTCAGCCTCAATCAGGGTGAACGTGTTGATATGAGCCGCCTGAAGAGCGAACACTGTTTCTTTCGTATCACGCTCGGAAATCGTGATCTCAGCAATTTGGCTATCGGTCAAAGCATCCACAAGAGACTGCAGTCCTTTGCGCACCTGCCGATTCTTAAAAAGTTCATAGGCCTGAGTGGAAACAACATAACGTTCTTCATGTCCGACATCAATGTCAACATGTTTGCCGGTTAAAAAAATCTTTTCAGGGTTGCGCCCGCCCAAATGCAGCAGCAGGTCGACCAAACCATCGCACCAGCCTTCCGGAAGCAGCGCGAGCTGCTCGGGAGACCGCTTGATCTTTTTGAATCCCAACGCCGTGAGAACAACTTCAGGCTGAGGCTTGGCATAAAAATGCTCTCCGGCCAATGCCGCACACTGCGACTTCCCAAAATCAACGCGAAAACCAAGATCAACTTCAAAGTCTCCGGTCCCCTCACCGGCTCTGACATCAATCTCCGGTTCAACCACTCGTCCGAATAAAACTTTTGAGGCAGCCGTCAAGAGCGTATCAATCCCGATAATGGCGTGAGCCACTGACGGATTAACTGACGTTGCCTCCCGATGAGGCAGCCCTCGAAATTCCAGATTGAAAACCGCTAACGTCACTTTTCGTCTCTCCGTTATTCAAACAATCGCATTATCCGCAGCTGAAAATGTTCTCTTTTTAACGCCGTTTTGCGCACGAATCAACACGATCGAAGCAATATAATCCTCAAACCAAATTCAACATAATTTCCAGTCTTCGGATTCGTACGCCAAACAATACACGAAGCCCGCATATTTCTCTTTTCTTCGCTCTTGTTGATGTTCATTTCCTCTGCTTCTCCGTCCATTGATCCCGACAGTTGTCTGCAAGATGTCCTTCCGGAGCCGTTAGCCCGCCGAACTTTGTCGGCTCTGCTAGAAATGCAAATCATCACTGCCGAAGACCTCTATGAGTGTGTCGCAAATCTTGGCTCCAACTGGTTTCGGGGCTTTCAAGGCATCAAAAAGGAAGATGCTGCTGCACTCGTTGACTGGCTGTCGCTGCATGAAAAAACCTTGGGAGAAGTCACCGAACGTTTCTGGCCGATCGGTTATTCCTCTGCATCAAGTTCCAACCATCAGATTTCAGTTCCTTCTGACGCCGAACTCATTTCAAATTCAGCCAATGAACAGCAACTCATCGAATCCGTCAGCTCAATTTTTTCCGACGCCGACAATACGCTGACGGCACTGCCGACATCACTTTCAGGTTCTTCAGGACTCAACCGAGGTCACTCCGACAATTCACTTGCCGTCAACGATGACTTATCAGCCGTAAGACTTTGGCTTCAGGCTAGAGCAGTTAATCCAAACACGCTGTCACAGTACCGAAAAGAAGCCGAGCGTTTTCTGTTATGGTGCACGATGGAGCGATCCAAGGCACTTAGCTCAATCACCGCCGCTGATGCAGCTTTGTATCCGAAGTGGCTCGAGGAACTCGGTCGCCTTGAGCCTGCGGTATGGAACGGGAAATGGCACTTGCCTCAAACTGTGTGGATCGGTCCCAAAAATGCTCCTCGACTCTCGTCCTTATGGCGTCCCTTTAATGGACCTCTGTCCGTTTCCAGTCGAAAAACCTCATTGACCGTCATTCGCATCCTGTTTGGCTTTCTGACAAAAACCGGATATCTGCGATCGAATCCTTTTGATCAAATCAGTACCAAAGTCCGTTACCTTCCTGGCGAAGGGGCTCCGAAAGCCTTTGCGGATCGATCTCTCACGCCACGCCAATGGCAAGCCGTTCTCGAACATTTAAACGGCATGACTGACAATGAAGCCAAACTTCGAATTCGAATCGTATTGGCAATGGGAAAAGGACTCGGCATGCGTGCTTCGGAAATGATCAATGCGCGTGCCGACTGGATTACTGTACGACGCATCGGAGATGAAGATCTAACCGTAATGGAAATTGTCGGCAAGGGCGACAAAATTCGACGACTTCCCCTTTCCCAACAAGTTCTCGATGACATCAACGCGTACTTCTCATTCCGAGGTCTGGCATCCATTTCGCAAGTTGATCCCTCCACTCCGATACTGGCCGCACTCAGACAGAGAAACAAGGGACAAGTTCAAAACGGCGGCATATCCCGCTCCGGACTTTATCGAGTTCTGTGTGACTTTTTTGAAGCTGCCGCCGCTGAAATTGAAGAACGCTCTGCGTCCGACGCAGCTAAACTTCGAGCAGGCTCTACGCATTGGCTAAGACATACTTTTGCCACAAATGCGCTCAAAGCAATGGATATCAATCTAGTGCAGAACGCCATGGGACACGCTTCCATCGGAACAACAAGTCGTTATTTAACTCCGGAAGAGTCTCAAATTGCGCAAGCAATGAAAAAACTCAAGCCTCTCTAAGGCATGCAATACCACCGCCCAATTCGCTTCCCAAAAAACATTCAGATTGGGTGGTCTGGCTCGTCGAGCAAACCATCTACAAGCACATTGACATCTTGCAATCGTGTCGGAGATTAAACGCAACAAAAAAGGACGGAACTGTTCCGTCCTTTTCCGTATCGCGAATTCAAATATTTCTAGGCAAGTTACTTGCCTTTTTTCATCAGCTCTGCCAAACCAGCAAAGGGATTGGTTCGTTGAACCGTCTCTTCTGTTTCTTTGCTATGCAGCTGATCCTGGTCCGGTTCACAATCCTCATGAGCGGGGAAAAGATCCAGAGACAAAATCAGTTCCTCCTCAACCCAGTGCGCGACGTCAAATTTTGTCGAACCAACCACGACCTCATCCTCTCCGTCCTCTTCAATCGGCAGACGATCAGCTTCTTCCTCTGTCTTCGTAAAGAGAAACGGCACTTCTTTATTGACCTCGATGACCAATTCCTTGCCGCAACGTGCGCAATCGGTCGTGAGCACGGCTTCAATGGAAAGCAAAGCACTTGCCATACGACGTCGCTGGCCAGTCCCGGTCGCCTTCCAATACACGTCGGCCTTTGGCTTCTCACTATTGAGCATCTCTTCAAGATTGGGAAGATCGTCAATCGTCAATCGCCCTTCCTGCGTGACTTTTGCTCTGGACAGTTCAAAAATATCGATGTACTTCATTTGATCTCGGCACAGGACTTCGTGTTTCTACAAAGCACCAGTCACCGTCTCCATTTTTGTTGCGGTTAAATTATTTTTTCCAAGGAGCATATGCACGCTCTTTTACGAGCTTATCAAGATTGGTCAGCTTTAAAAATCGGAAAACTCCGAATTTAAAGTACAAAACCACCTCATACTCATCACTCCGATTCGCCAGCCGCCCAACTCATCCGTACAATGAGCTGCATGACTGCGAATCTTAACCTTATTCTTGCTTCCACCTCACGCTATCGTCGTGAGCTTCTTGAACGCCTGGGCTACCCGTTTGAAACGAAGGCCTCCAGTGTTGATGAAACGCCGCTTCCTCAGGAAACACCCGAGGCACTTGCGCTGCGCCTTGCAATAGCCAAAGCTCGTGCGGTTGCAGCAGAAAACCCCGGCAGCGTTGTCATCGGATCTGATCAGGTTTGTGCGCTTGGCAATAAAGCGCTCGGCAAACCTCATAACTACGAAGGCGCTGTTCGTCAACTCACTGAGATGCAAGGGCAAACACTCGTCTTTCACACTGCAGTCTGCGTCATCGACCCTCAGGGCCAAGAGCAGACCTGTGTCAGCGACACCCGCATCGAAATGCGCAGCCTATCCGCTAAGGCCATTGACGATTATGTCCGACGCGAACAGCCTTTCGATTGTGCTGGCAGCGCCAAGATTGAAAAACTTGGCATTGCCCTTATGAAATCCGTCTCTTCTGATGATCCCACCAGTCTTATCGGTTTGCCGTTGATGCGAGTCACGGACATGCTGCTTAACGCCGGCATTGAGGTCATTGACGGTCTGGGGGACTGAGAGTGTCTGGCGGACGTCTTTTCCTGATTCCGGTTCCGATTGCCGAAGGTGATCCTGCGGAAACGCTGCCTGTTTCAACATTAACGGCGGTACGAACCTGCCGGCGCTTTCTTGCCGAAAACGCTAAAAGCGCTCGTGCTTTTTTAAAAGCCTGCGGACATCCTGTCGCGATTGCCGAACTTGAAATTATCGAAATTGGTCATGCTCCAGACGCTGCCCAATTTTCTTCGTGGCTTGCCCCTGTTCAGGACGGTCTTGATACTGCGATTGTTTCAGAGTCCGGATGTCCTGCCGTTGCCGATCCCGGAGCCGGCTTGATCAAAGCCGCACAATCTCTAAACATTGAAGTTATTCCCTTCGTTGGACCTTCTTCAATTCTTCTCACACTCATGGCCAGCGGCATGAACGGTCAACGTTTCCGTTTTCTCGGTTATCTGCCGGTTCATGAAGAGGAAAGACGTCAGGCTATTCTCTCTCTAGAAAAAGAAAGCCGTTCCACGGGTGAAACGGAACTTTTTATCGAAACCCCCTATCGCAACAATCGCATCCTGGCGGCTTTGGCAGAGACACTGAGTCCTTCCACTCGCATTACTGCCGCTACGGATATCACAGGGACAGGACAAAGTATCGTCACACTCACGGTGGCTCAGTGGCGCAAAAAGGATTTCAATCTTCCCAAACTACCCACTGTTTTTGCCGTACAGGCCGAAACGCATCACTCTGAAGCAGCAACAGGCATCAAAAAGACAGAACAACGGCAAAAACCTCAGAATTCAGCCGTCAGACGATCAGTGCGAAAGCGCTAGCAATCCGCACTTTGGCGATTGGGGTACAAAACCCCCAATCCAAGAGCAGCAACCAGCTGTTTGACATCTGCCACATAAGCCTGTGCCGGGTAATGCTGTAGTTCCTGCAAACGAGCAGCGCCCCATGTGACAGCTACGGCATCACAATGGGCGTTCTGGGCCAACTGCAGATCGTGAATCGAATCTCCAATCATCACCATCTCTTTCACATCCACTCCCGTCTCGGCCGAAAGCTGCTCGAGCATTGCAGGATTGGGCTTAGGAAAACTTTCGTCAGCGGTCACTGTCGCCTCAAAATACTTCTCCAAACCTGTCCGCTCAAAAACACGAATCAATCCCGCGCGAGATTTCCCCGTTGCGACAGCAAGTCTTAAACCTGCGGAAGTCATGCGTTCAAACAGGTCCTCAAGCCCCTCGACAACATCGACTTGCGCCTCACGTTTCAGATACCAGTTTCGGTAGGCGGACAAAAACTCGTCAAGCCTTTCATATTGAAACTGCGGCAACACTCGAGCAAAGGACTCGGAAAAAGGAAGTCCTATGGTTTCTCGGCAGGCATTAAGATCAGGAGGCGCATACCCCAATGCCACACACGCCTGCTGCATACCCTGAGCAATGAGCCCAGTTGTATCCATTACAGTTCCATCCCAGTCAAATACGTACAGCTGATAATTTTTCTCTGGCATGATTTTTACGCTCGTTGATCCAATGTCGAGATCAAATCTTTGAGTGAGTCTTCCAAAGGCGCTATCACGGACACGGGCTCTTTGGTGACGGGATGCATGAAGTTAAGCCGTTCGGCATGAAGAAACATTCGTGCAAACGGTGTACCCAACAATCCCTTTTTGACAGCCTCATTAAATTCGTAATCACCGTATTTCGCGTCACCAACAAGAGGATGCCCGGTGCTGGCCGCGTGCACTCGAATTTGGTGGGTTCGCCCCGTTTTAAGCTCTGCTTCTAGATACGAGACATCTCCGTAACGTTTAATGAGCGTAAATATCGTGTGCGCTTTCAGACCATTTTGATCGTCAACACGCACGCGTCGCTCGCCGCTGGGAAGCGTGTACTTGGACAAAGGCAGCCTGACATGCTCCCTCTGATTGACCCAGTCTCCCTGCACAAGAAGCCGATAACGCTTCTGGATTACTCCCTCACGCTGCATTTCATGCAGACGAACCAACGCCTTTCTGGTTTAGCATACGATGAGAACTCCTGAGGTGTCGCGATCCAGACGGTGTGCCAATTCCAAAAATGAACAATCCGGACGAGAAGCACGCAGTCGCTCGATCAAACCGTACGCAACCCCGGAACCGCCGTGACACGCAAGTCCCGACGGCTTATTGACAATAATCAGGTCACGGTCTTCACGCAAAACCGGCAAATCCTTATCCGTTAAGGGCTTGACGATCGGGGTCTGAACCGTTTCGATGATTGCGGTCCTCACCGGAGGAATGCGAATTTCGTCGCCTAAGGCAATTTTCGATTGACACTCCGCTCGCTTTTTGTTGATTCTCACTTCGCCATTTCGCACGATGCGGTAGACGTGACTTTTAGGCACCCCTTTCAGAATGCGAAGCAGAAAATTATCCAGTCGCTGCCCATCACTGCGTTCAGAAACACGCACATAGTTGACCCGATTGAAGTCATGAACATCGGTTTCTTCAAAAACAACCACGGTACGTGGAGCGGTATTTGCAGATTCTGCCATTGTGCTTTTTTCCTGCCGCAATTTTTCACGGCATTGCGGCGCAATAAAAGTTATACTAGCGCCCTACGCGGTGCAGTTAAGTGCAGGGCACTTTCTGCTCGGCGTATTTGGGCGCAACGCATTTAGCTGGAACATTTTAAAGCTGAATGCCTGAGCTTTTAGCGTCATTTGCGATATGTTGATGCA
>DXSO01000087.1 GCA_019410445.1 Sutterella sp. | reverse complement strand
TATTTTTATTGTTTCTTTTGAGGGGATTTATCTTCGTTGTGCGGGCAACGTTTTACAGAGATGTCAGTTCGGATATTTCTTGTGAGCCTGTTCTACGAATGCGTTTGTATAAACAGCCTTGTAGTCGGGCTTGAAGTTGGACAGCTTCGCATTGACGATCTGAAGCGACTTGAAGGAAATTTCCGGAGCCTGATCAGGAATCCACCCATCCGGTGAAAGCGCCGGACGATTTTTCATAAAGCCGGCCACATAAATTTCCTTATTGCCCAAGAAATACGACTCCGGCACAGTTTTGACGATATCCTCGGGGGTTGCCTTTGCCAACCAGCGATCGGCTCGCACAACCGCATTCGTCAAACCTTGCACAATCTCTGGATTTTCCTTGATGTAGCGAGTCGGCGCATAGAGACAGCCTGCCACCATGGGGCCTCCGAAAAGCTTGTCGCTTTCCTCCACGACTCGCGTATCGGCAACGATCTGGATAATGTCATCCTTTTCCAGCGTAGCAATAACAGGATCCAAGTTAACAAAGGCATCAATCTGACCCGAGCGCATTGCGGCAACAGCCGCTGCCGATGCACCAACGCCAATAAAGGACACTTCGTTGGGCTTAATACCAGCGGTACTGAGCACGTAAATAGCAATCGCATGCGAACTCGAACCCGGTGCAGTTACGCCAACACGTTTGCCCTTCAGATCCGTAAGAGACTTGTAGTTGGGCATTGTCTTTTTGCTCACGGCAAAAACACACTGCGGCGCACGGCCTTGAAGCACAAAGGCTTGCATTGACTGGCCTCGTGCCTGCATCGCCAGCGTATGTTCGAACGCTCCCGAAACCACGTCCGCAGAACCTCCCACTACAGCCTGAAGTGAACGAGATCCTCCCTGGAAGTCAATAATCTCGACATCAAGACCTTCGTCCTTGAAATAGCCAAGCCGTTCAGCAATTGAGATGGGAAGATAGTAATAAAGCGCCTTGCCTCCCACTGCAATCTTGACGGACTTAGATGCTGCAAAAACGCTTGGAGCACAACCCGCAGTTACGGCAGCCGCTGCTGCAGTGATCAATTGACGACGTGTAAAAGGCATTTTGAGTCTCCCAAATAAAAAACGCACACTCCTTTCGGACTGTGCGTCTATCGTTGAATTTTGATTTTCCTACCTATTGCAGACTGAGGTTACTGCGAGGATTCTATGAAAGTGCTCTCTAATGTTAGGGATCCGCACTTTCTAGACCCCGGATTCATGCGTCGACGCACAAACGCATGCCCTCGGTGTCAGCGGCAACAACAGTCGTACCGCCAACAAAGACAAGGGCAACAGACGCAGTCGACCATGAACCTTTTCAGAAAGGCTCAAAGCAGCAATAATCAGTCGATGAAGCGTCATGTCTGTGTCTGTCGAGTATGAACACCCTTTCGGGCAAACTGTTTTTTAAAGGTAGCGCGCCTTACCGACACTGTCAATAAAGTAAAGTGCCTAGAATCAGCTGTTTAGCTGAAAGGGTATTCCCTCCCCATTCTGATTCCATAACGACTTTTCGAAAGCTTAAACCAATAGGATCAGGTTGTCCCATAGTGCGCTGCACCTTGCGGTTTTATCGTAAGCCGTGGCAAAAGCCAATTGCGTACAAAGCTGTTTGCAGACCACCCTCTACCCGCAAGGGCAGATCAAGCAGGAAATCAGTTTCTTTGGTTTACTCAAAGTGTTGCCGAGAAAGCAGTCGGATGATCACACTTGTCTCGAATACCAATAAAATCACAGACAACAAAAAACCCCGCAATATCAACATATTCGGGGCTTTGTGCAGATTGAGTGGTGGATGCTGAGAGTCTCGAACTCCCGACCTACGCCTTGTAAGGGCGCCGCTCTACCAACTGAGCTAAGCATCCATCTCTTTTTCTGTCAGATGAGTTCGTTATTGTACAGCATCTTTTAATTTTTTGCCAGCGCGGAATTTCGGCTGTTTGCTGGCAGCAATCTTAATGGCCTCTCCGGTCTGAGGATTGCGTCCCGTACGTTCAGCGCGTTCGGAAACTGCAAACGTACCGAAGCCCACCAGAGAAACTTCCTCGCCCTTTTTCAGAGAATTCGTCACTGCTTCGATGAATGCATCCAAAGCCAAACCTGCCTTGGCCTTCGTAATGTCAGCAGATACGGCGATCTGTTCGATCAATTCGTTCTTATTCATGGGTTTTTCCCTTCCAAAATTGGCCCATCAGGGCGAGATCAAAAATTCTTCAGCACTATAAACGAAAAAAGCAAGAGCACCAAATAAAAACCATCACTTGACCCGAAAAACAAGGCAATGTGTGCTTTTCACCTCAAATCCGAAGACTTTGTCTTACAAATCCTCACCTGATTGCTTGATTATCGTACCTGGTAGATTGATGCAATCCTTTTTAAGAATTGTCTTTTCTCACAACCGTGCCCATACAAAAGTGCCCGCAGGAAACAAACTCCAACGGGCACTTTCTTACCGCATCACAAACACAGCGCTATCAGCAATTGCAGTGATCTCCGGTCGAAGTCGGCTCATTTTCGGAAGCCTTCTGAGGCAAAACATCAGAAACCGCCTTCTTATTCGGATCAATCGGCACCGGCTGGCTGACAAGAGCCTCTTCGAGCACTTTGTCAATCCAGCGCACAGGCACAATTTCCACGGCTTGTTTGACGTTATCAGGTACTTCCTCAAGATCTTTGACGTTTTCTTCCGGTATCAGCACTTTTTTGATACCCGCTCTGACAGCTGCCAAAAGCTTTTCTTTCAAGCCGCCAATCTCAAGCACCTCGCCACGCAGCGTAATTTCCCCGGTCATCGCAATGTCACTGCGAACAGCAATTCCGGTAATAGCTGAAGCCAACGCCGTCGTGATTGCTGCACCGGCACTCGGACCATCCTTAGGAACGGCTCCTTCCGGGAAATGAACATGCCAATCAGTCTTGGCAAACACTTCCGGATCGATGCCCAACTTGGCCGCACGCGCACGAACCACACTCAATGCAGCCTGCACGCTTTCTTTCATCACGTCACCAAGCGATCCCGTGCGCACCACATTGCCGCGTCCAGGGAAACACACCGCCTCCACCGCAAGCGTGTCGCCCCCCACACTCGTCCAAGCCAAACCATTGACCTGTCCGACTCGTGCTTCCGTCGGAGCAACACCAAAATTAAACTTGCGCACTCCCAAATAAGCATGAAGGTTCTTGGAAGTCACGCGTACTTTTCGTACACGCGGCTTGGCAACACGCTTCGTATCTCCTGACTCGGTTGCCTTCTCTGCAGCCTGGGCTTTCAAAGCATCCTCGCGTTCGCATTGCTCTCGCACAATCTTGCGCAAGATCTTGCTGATGCTTCGTTCCAGACCACGAACACCGGCTTCACGCGTGTAATAACGAATGATGTCCACAACTGCTTCTTGAGTAACCTCGGCCTCTGTCTTCTTCAGCCCATTCAGGCGCATTTGCTTCGGCAGCAAATGCTCCATAGCAATGTGTACTTTTTCGTCTTCCGTGTAACCGGCAAGATCAATCGTCTCCATTCGATCCAAAAGCGGCGGATCAATCGAGTAGCTGTTGCTCGTGGCCACAAACATAACGTCAGAGAGATCGAAACCAACATCAACATAGTGATCTTCAAACTCTCTGTTTTGTTCCGGATCAAGAACCTCAAGCAATGCTGCCGAGGGATCTCCGCGGACTCCTGAACCGAGTTTGTCAATTTCGTCCAACAGGAACAACGGATTCTTGACCCCGACTTTAGCCATCGCCTGAATAATTTTTCCAGGCATAGAACCAATGTAGGTGCGTCGATGACCGCGGATATCACTTGAATCCTGAACTCCACCCAAAGCCACACGCACATACTTGCGTCCGGTTGCACGCGCTATCGATTCACCGAGACTGGTCTTACCCACACCGGGTGCGCCCACCAAACACAAAATCGGAGACTTGATCTTATCGACTCGACGCTGTACCGCAAGATACTCAAGGATGCGTTCTTTGACCTTTTCCAGTCCCCAGTGATCCGCATTCAGAATTTCTTCTGCTTTCTTTAGATCCTTATTGACTTCCGTCTTCTCGTTCCACGGCAAAGAAATCAAGGTCTCGATATATCCGCGGACAACGGTAGCCTCAGCATTCGAGGGCGACATCTGCTTGAGCTTATTGAGCTCCTCAAGTGCCTTTTCCTCGGTTTTTGCAGGCATTCCGCAAGCCTTGATCTTTTCACGCAAAGCAGCAATTTCATCATTGCCTTCAACGCTTTCATCGTCGGCACCAAGTTCTTTACGGATCGCCTTGATTTGTTCGTTGAGATAATAATTGCGCTGATTCTTGTCCATCTGCTTCTTGACTCGGCCATGGATGCGGCGTTCTACGGCCAAAATATCCATTTCCTTATCAAGGATATCGATGATTTCGTTAAGACAACCTTGCAGCGTCGTCTGGTCAAGAATCTTTTGCTTGCGGGCATTGTCAACCGGCAGTTGGCTGGCAACAGCATCAGCCAGAGCCATCGCCGTGGCGCTTTCGCGAATCGGCTGAATCACGTCATCGGGCAGCTTCTTGCTTTCCTGGGCATACTCGATGAAACGCTGCAAAACAGCCCGTCGCGAGGCCTCCTCATTGACGGTGCCTTGAATAACGCACGGATGCAACTTGTACGTCGCGCTGTATCCCTCTTTGGGATGAGACTCAATGTTCTGGATGTCAATACGCTCGTCAGCTTCAACCAAGACTTTCAACGTCCCATCGGGAAGCTTGAGCATTTGCAAAATACGCGCAAGAGTACCGGTTTTATAAACATCATCCAAACCGGGATCATCTCTACCGCTTTCTTTTTGCGTCACCAGTGCAATCTTTCGATCGCCGTTCATAGCTGTACGAACAGAGCGAATCGTCAGAGGGCGTCCAATAAACAACGGCAATACCGTATGGGGAAACACCACCAGATCGCGAATGGGAAGCAAAGGTGCCTTCATCGTGTCTACTGTTGTGGCGTTAATGTTTTCTGTCATAAATGGTTTTCTCGCAATCGAAGAAAATACTTTTCCGGGTTGCTTATATGGAGGCAATCAAGACATTTTTCAAGCGGCATCTGCAAATTCAATGCGCACTCGTCCAATACTGAAACAGCGACCGGAATGCGTGTCAGCTCATTTTAGGAACTCCCCAAGACGAGCTTGCACTGGGGTTGTTCGTTTGCAGTGAATTGTTCAAGAATGTCCGACAATCAGTCAAAACCTCAAAAGTCGGCCTTCCGAACAGAGGATCATTGGGAATATCCTTAACGGACATTCCCTTTTTGATCTATTAATACTTCGGCATATGCTCATTGCGAGCACCTGCGAAATTAGGCCTGGACTTGTTCAGCGTCGGAAGCGTTATTTGTAGGCATTCGCTCTCCTTTGATGAGTTCAGCCTTCACTTCTCCGTTTTTAGCCTCTCCCACAGCCACAAGTCTTACGCATCCAATATCCGCAGCAGCCGGCACCTCAAACATGGCATCCAGCAAAGCCGCTTCAACAATGCTGCGCAAACCGCGAGCCCCTGTTTTACGCTGCATAGCCTTATGGGCAATTGCTCGCAATGCTTCGGGCTGTACTTCAAATTTCACGCCTTCCATCGCAAAGAGCTCTGCAAACTGCTTGATAAGCGCATTTTTGGGCTCAGTCAAAATCGACACGAATGCGCTCTCATCCAACTCCTCCAACGTGGCCACGACCGGAAGACGTCCAACCAATTCAGGAATGAGACCATATTTCACTAGGTCAGTCGGCTCGGCATGCGCATAAAGCTCGGTAAGTGTTTCCTGTGATTCACTATGCACCTGAGCGCCAAACCCAATTCCGCTTTTGACTGAACGACGGCGAACGATCTTTTCCAAACCATCAAAAGCTCCGCCGCAAATAAAAAGAATATTGCTGGTATCAACCGCCACCATCTTCCCACGAGGATTCTTGCGGCCGCCTTCGGCAGGAACATTGCAAACCGTTCCTTCAATCAGCTTAAGCAAGGCCTGCTGCACACCTTCGCCGGAAACATCACGCGTAATCGAGGGATTTTCGCTTTTGCGGGCAATCTTGTCGATTTCATCGAGGTACACAATACCGCACTGCGCGCGTTCCACATCGCCGTCGGCCGACAACAGCAGCTTATGGATGATGTTTTCAACATCCTCGCCCACATAACCGGCCTCTGTCAGCGTCGTGGCATCAGCAATGGCAAACGGCACGTTCAACGTGCGAGCAAGCGTCTGAGCCAAAAGCGTTTTACCTGAGCCCGTCGGTCCCACCAACAGAATATTTGACTTCTGCAGTTCGACATCCTCGGCCGACATTTTGTGCTTGAGTCGCTTGTAATGGTTGTACACAGCCACGGACAATACGCGTTTTGCCCGCTTCTGACCAATCACATAACCATCAAGATGATCGTACAGCTGCTGGGGCGTCGGAATGGGAGCCGACAAAATATCAGCCACGACCGAACCTTCTGCCTGCGCCGGCGCACTGCCGGCATCCGCAGAGGCTGCCGTGCTGCCTCCGATGGCCTGCATCAGCCCTCGAATGCACCGATCACACACATAAAAACCCCGGTGCGTGTCAATAAGCGTTTCGACATCATTTTTATGACGTCCGCAAATAGAGCAGCGAAGATCGTTTCTGTTGTCCATGAAAGTCAAAAGCCTTTCTTCAGAGAAAGAATATTCTGTTTACTAAATTACTCGCCTCGACGAGTGTAGATGCGATCGATGAGACCGTACTCCAACGCTTCGGTCGGACTCATGTAATAGTCGCGATCCGTGTCACGGACGACCTCTTCCAACGGCTTTCCAGTCCGTTCGGCAAGGATGCCGTTGAGCAATCCCTTCAGATCCTGAATTTCGCGAGCCTGGATCTGAATGTCACTGGCCATACCCCGACTTCCGCCCGAAGGCTGGTGAATCATAATGCGCGAATTCGGCAAGGAATAGCGCTTGCCCTTGGCTCCCGCTGCCAACAGGAAAGCCCCCATCGATGCGGCCATCCCCACGCAAATCGTTTGCACGTCAGGCTTGATGAACTGCATCGTGTCATAGATGCCCAATCCTGCATATAC
>DXSO01000086.1 GCA_019410445.1 Sutterella sp. | reverse complement strand
CTACAGCCTGCTGCGCAAACCTGTCGACCACGGTGGGAATTCCGAGAGGTCTCTTCTTTCCGTTCTCCTTCGGGATGTATACGCGACGAACGGCAGACGGCTGATACCGCCCCGCTTTGATGTCCTCGATCAGCTCGGCACCGTGCGACTTCAGGTGGTCGAGCAGCTCCCCAACCTCCATGCCATCGATGCCGGCACTGCCCTTGTTCGCAACGACGGCCTTGTAGGCGCGATTCAGATTGTCGCGGGCAAGTATGGTTTCCAGATCGATCGTCTCGTTCGTCCATTGCCTGGTGATGTTGCTCCCGTTCTCTCCTCAGATCCTTCATCGCGCCTTCCGTATACTCTCGATTCCGTCGATGCCTTCCGGGGCGGCGTCTCCGCGGAGACTTTCGCGACTTTGACGTGACCGTTTTCGGTGGCCGTGGCATCACCTCCATAAGTTTCGGTCCTTCCCGCCGACCATCGCGACGGTACTACGACCTCTGCTGACTTCTCACGGCAAGCTTTACGCCGTCAACCCTATGGAGTCGGTGTCCGTGAGACCTCCTCGGGTAAGAACACGCTCTGTCCCGTCATCCATCCGCCGCATTTACACCTCGGGCCCATGTAGCTGTTGGGCTTCATCTTGTATGGCAGATTTACCCGCCCTCGAATGCCTGATGCGGTTCCTGTTCGTCGGACCGACGGTTTGCCTCGGACTTCCCTCAGATCCCGCCTCGCGGCGGACACCCTTGTCTCTGGCTATGCGCTTGGCGCGACCTCCTGCGCTTGGGACTTTCACCCTTAAGAACGTGCCCCTGCCGAGCACACTAAAAAAGAGTCGACGACTCTTCGAGATTAGGCGATCAAACCAGTTTCACTCAACTGAACAACTCGTGCTGAGTAAGAATAATGTTGTAAAGGAAGTAGATCAGGATTGCAGCTCCTGCAACACGGATGACGATTTCCAAAATCTTCTTGAATTTATCGTTGTCCATTTTCAACTCTCATCGCAAACGTTCAGTTGGTCGAAGAGGCCGTGAATTCCTTGACCACAGCCGTCACTCTTCGAATCAATTCATCGGCGTCTCGACGAGCAATATTCAGTGCCGGCACAATGCGGATCACATTGCCTGCAGTCACCGAGAAGAGCACCCGATGCTTCAGACCAATGGCCAGACACTGGTGTGCCGGACGATCGAGTGCAATACCAATCATCAAACCGCGGCCTCGAACCTCCACAAAGCCCGGGACATCCTTGAGAGCCTTCTTAAATCCCTCAATCAGGTAATCGCCCATCTTTGCGGCATTGGTCACCAACTGCTCGTCTTCGATAATTTGAAGCACCGTGCTGGCGGCACGCATCGCCAACGGATTGCCGCCGAAAGTCGAACCATGGTTCCCCGGCGTGAAAATACCGTACGCCTTTTCGTTGCAGACAAGAGCACCGACCGGAACACCACCGCCCAAGGCCTTTGCAAGCGTCATCACATCAGGGAGAATGCCGGAGTGCTGATATGCAAACCACTTCCCGGTACGTCCGATGCCGCACTGCACCTCATCGAGAATCATCAACCAGTCATGACGATCGCACAACTCACGAATGCCGCGCATCGTTTCATCCGGGAACGGAATGATGCCGCCTTCACCCTGAACGGTTTCCAACATCACGGCGCAGATTCCCGGCGTCGTCTTGGCCAAGTTTTCGATCATCTCGAGATCACCGGCAGGCACTCGGATGAAATCGGGTACGTATGGAGCAAAGTCACGACGCACGTTGGGATTTCCCGTTGCCGAAAGCGTTGCGATGGAGCGTCCATGGAAGGCGTGTTCGAACACGATGACCTTGGGCTCCAAGAAGCCTTTCAAATGCCCGTACTTACGGGCAAGCTTAACGGCAGCCTCATTGGCCTCAAGCCCGGAATTACAGAAAAAACAGCCTCGCATGCCGCTTTTTTCGCAAATCTTGGCGGCAACCTCCTCCTGCAAATCAATGCGGAAGTAGTTCGATACATGAATGAGTTCGGAAACCTGTTTTTGCAGTGCCGCAACCAAGCGGGGATGATTATGGCCGACAGCATTGACCGCGATGCCGGCAAATCCGTCAAGGTACGTATTGCCTTGCGTGTCGGTGAGCCAAACACCCTCACCCTTTTCAAAACACACCGGGAGCGGTGAAAAAATCGGCAGCAAGTGCGACTTCGTCATTTTTTGTACTGACCCTCTAGAGAAGAGTTTAGGTTAACTGTTCGAGCAAACTTGCATTTTTGACAAAGATGCAAACTGCCTCATTTTATGCGCGTTTTGCCTCTTGATCTTCAAGACGACCATGTTTTTCGTAACGAGACAAGCGAGAAGGCTTATTGTTTTCATCAACAAAGAGCACAGTCGGTTTGTGTTCCTTTGCTTCTTCAGGCGTCAACGAGCAGTAACACATAATGATGACCTTGTCTCCCGTGCAAACACAGCGGGCGGCTGCGCCATTCAAGCAAATTACCCCAGAACCGGGTTCTCCGGCAATGGTATAAGTCGAAAAACGCTCGCCGTTGTTGACATCAACAATATCAACCTTTTCATACTCCCCTATTCCGCTGGTGGCCAACAGTTCACTGTCGATCGTAATTGAGCCAACATAATCGAGCTCGGCCTGCGTGACGGTTGCACGATGAATCTTGGCCTTGAGCATTTCGATCTGCATCTTTTTTCACTCCACCGTCCAATAGAAGTTGTCGATCAATCTTGTTTTGCCGATATAAACGGCAATTGCAAAAAGGACGGTTCCTTTGAGCTCGTTTACCGGCTCGATCGTATCGGCATCGACAGCCTGCACGTAATCAATACGAGCCAATGGCTCATTTTGGAGCGTGTGCGTGATGCAATCCACCACGGTCTGAACGCTTGTTTCGCCCTTTTCAAGAAGACTGCGTCCCTGTGCAAGAGCTCTGGACAACACCAATGCAGCCTGGCGTTCCTCAGCATTGAGATACGTATTACGACTTGATTTGGCCAATCCATCGGTTTCGCGAACGATCGGACAGCCGACGACCTGCACGGGCATGTTCAAATCGGCAACCATACGACGAATCACAGCAAGCTGTTGGGCGTCTTTCTGCCCGAAATAAGCACGATCAGGCTGCGCGATGTTAAAAAGTTTGTTGACGACCGTAGCCACGCCTCTAAAATGAATCGGTCGACTGCGTCCGCACAACTCTTTCGTGAGCCCTTCCACACTGACCCAAGTGGCCGCCCCCGGCAAATACATATCCGTCGGAGTCGGCGCAAAAACAAGATCACCGCCACACTCGGCAATCAACTGTTTGTCATGTTCAAAGTCCCGCGGGTATGCCTCTAAGTCTTCGTTCGGACCAAACTGAGTGGGATTGACGAAGACCGAAACAACGACTCGATCACATTGACTGGCCGCTCGCTTGATCAGGCTGGCATGCCCCTCGTGCAGATAACCCATCGTAGGCACAAGACCAACACTGAGGCCTTCTCGCTTCCAGGCAAGTACCTGAGCCTGCACCTGAGCAGGCTTGGAAAAAATCATGAGTTCCATTTTTTTGATCCGCCCCGTCGGCGGATATAAGCAAGTATTAACAACAGTTGGCGTCAAAAACGTCAGCTTTTATGAAAATGTTTCCTTATCGGACGGAAATTCACCGCTCTTGACTGCTTGATCAAACTGATTGAACGCATCGCGCATCATCTGCCCGACCTGCGCAAAACGCCGCACAAACTTCGGGCCGTAATCACAATACTGACCGAGCATATCCTGCGAAACCAGCACCTGCCCGTCGCAATCGACGCCGGCACCTATGCCGATGGTCGGAATACGCAAAGCTTGAGTAATTTCTTTGGCAAGAGGAGCCGGCACACACTCGAGCACCACGGCAAATGCTCCGGCCTCCTGGACTGCAAGTGCATCCTCAAAAACGCGCCTTGCCGCCTCATCGCCTCGTCCCTGAACTTTGAAACCGCCGAATTGCATCACAGATTGCGGTGTCATGCCGACATGTCCCATCACGGGAATACCCGCCGCAACGATTTTTTCTATCGTCTCTTTCATTGACTTGCCGCCCTCTAGTTTGACGGCATTGCAATGCGTCTGCTTGAGAATTCGACCGGCATTTCGAACGGCTTCTTCGGCATTGACCTGATAACTCATAAACGGCATGTCAACGACGACCATTGTATTTTTCACGCCGCGCACAACAGCCGCTCCATAGGTAATCATGTCTTCAACCGTCACAGCAAGCGTATCCGGATAGCCCAACATCACGTTGCCGAGACTGTCGCCAACAAGAATCGCATTGACGGCACTTTCTTCGATCAGGCGAGCTGTCGTATAGTCGTAGCAAGTGAGCATGGATATACGTTTGCCTTCAGCCTTCATAGCGGCAAAAGTAGCCACTGTGTTTTTAGACTTTTGTGAGGTCATCGGTAGAAATCTCAAATATTGCGCGCATAGGAAATCAACAGCGCTTCAATTATGGTTCGTGCGTTGAGAGGATGATCCGCGACTCGGCGCACATCACGCACCGAGTTGATCCAAGTATAAAGACCCGCAGGATCAGCCGTTTGAGCAATTGCTTGAATTTCTTGAGAATAATCAGGGAAGTAGCAAACATCCCCGCCGACTTTGGCGCTCGCCAGATCCCAAGCCCAGCGCGACAAAAAAAGCGCGGCGGCCGACAGCGTTACGTCTTTGTCAACAACATTTGTAGCCAAAGCCGGCTGTGCCTGCCTTCCTTTGCAGAGATAGTCTAAAAAGCGATCTCTGACTTCGTCGCTCAGTCGGAAGCGGACGTCTTCATCAAATACGGCCAGCGGCATGCCGCCGGCTTCGGTCAACCGCTGCTCTGCGTTTTCTACGCCTTGGCTGCGCAGCCACTCAACGGCTTGTTCCCGACTCGGAGCTGAAGCTCGAATCAATCGGCAACGCGAGCGGATCGTCGGCAACACTCGATCAATTTCATCCGCAACAAGCATAAAGATCGTGTTTTCGGGCGGCTCCTCAAGATTTTTCAGAAGCGAAGCCGCGGCTTCGGCACGAATCCGATCGGCCGGATAAACAAGCACGATCCGCACGCCGCCCTCATGACTTTTCAAGTTCAGAAAATCGGTCAGCGCCCGCGTTTGATGTATCAGAATTTCTCGATAGACGCTTTTTCGGTCGCTTGCAGCATTGTCGGGCGGCACAAACGGAATATCCCGAGGAAGGCTCTCTGCCTCGCTTACGACGTAGCGAATATCAGGATGGGTACCGGCTTTGGTCAAATGACACCCTCGACAACGGCCGCAAGGCGTCCCGTCGGGAGCCGGCTGCGTGCACAGCAGCGATTTCGCAAATGCCTCAACCAGATCAAAGGTGCCGGCACCGCGAGGTCCATACACGAGAATGCCGTTGGGCAAACGCCCCTTCAAATTGAGCAGCGCCTCTTCGAGAGGTCCCTGCCAAGGATAAAGTTTGAGCGACATCACAGCCATCCTTGAGCTTCATCAAGCAACTGAGCGGTAATCACTTCAGGTGCCTGATTGGCATCAAGCTTAAAAAAGCGTTGGGGATTGTTCGAAGCCCTGACAAGATAGGCATCTCTCACTCGCTTGAAAAAATCCCGATTCTGCGTCTCAAACCGATCTGCCGTTCTCGATAAGGCCAGCCGACGAGCCGCCGTTTCGGGATCCAAATCAAAGAGCACGGTTTTATCCGGCTGAAAACCGCTTTGCACGATGGCTTCAAGCTGCAGCACGTGCTGCGCGTCATAGCCTTTGCCTCCAACCTGATAGGCATAAGTCGCATCCGTGAATCGATCGGAAAGCACCCAAGCTCCCCTTTCGACTGCCGGACGAATCACATCGCAGAGATGCTGAGCACGGGAGGCAAAAAACAACAGCGTTTCTGCCGTCACATCCATTTCATCGTTTAGGAGCATGGCGCGAATCTTCTCGCCCAAAGGCGTGCCCCCCGGTTCACGAGTTCGCACGACCTCGATGCCGTTGTCCATCAAAAAACGATGCAGGGCCTCGATTTGGGTCGTTTTTCCCGCCCCGTCAATTCCCTCAAAAGTAATGAATTTTCCTTTTGCCATATTGTTTCTGCTCATCGTGCGTTGTTAAGTCGCCGCTGCTCGGCACGTGCTTTGCGCGCAGGGGCTTTCTGATACTTCTCCACCGCACGGTTATGTTCTGCCAATGTCTTGGAAAAATGCGTTGTTCCGTCACCTCTAGCCACAAAGTAGAGATATTTTGTGTCTTGAGGATTCAAAGCCGCATGAATTGATGCTGCCGTCGGCATAGAAATGGGAGTCGGCGGCAATCCTGCATTGAGGTAGGTATTGTAGGGACCTGCCCGCTGCATATCGCGACGAGTCAGATTTCCGTTGAAACTCTCTCCGATACCGTAAATGATCGTCGGATCCGTCTGCAGCGGCATACGGATTCTCAGTCGGTTATTGAAAACGGAGCTCACGAGTGCACGATCTGTCTGCATTGACGTTTCTTTTTCGATGATGCTCGCCAGAATCAGCGCTTCGTATTTGCTCTTGACCATCGCCTGCGGACTGCGGCTGTTCCACTCCTTGTCGAGAATACGCATCTGTTCTCGGTACGCGGCTCGGTACACGTCCACATCCGTGATTCCGGTACGGAAATTGTATGTTTCCGGTGCAAACAACCCCTCCAATGAAGGCTCCTTCACACCCAGTACCTCTCTGAGCTGCGCATCCGATAAATTCGCCGTGGTGACGGTAATGTCCGGTAAGTTTGAAACCGCCTTTCTCAAGTCCCAGATTGCCTGTCCGTCCGGAATTCGAAATGAGAATGCTTCAACATCCCCCTGCTGCAGCTTTGCAACAATATCGGCCAAAGTCATTCCCGGCTTAAAACGATATCTGCCGGCATGAATGCTCAACGCCGCCCCTTGTACCCGCAGCAATCCAACCAAAGTGTCCGCAGAAACGCCGATTCCAGCCTCCGAAATGCGGTTGGCGATCAACCTGCCCGAAGAACCGGACGGAATGCTGACGTCGACAAAAGCCGCGCCTTCGGGCAAATCAACCGTTCGTTTGAAATACCACCAATAAGGCAGCAGACAGCACAACGCACAAATGACTGCGACAACAAGCGCCTTGGCCCACA
>DXSO01000085.1 GCA_019410445.1 Sutterella sp. | reverse complement strand
GTCTGAGGGTTTGAGGGTATTAAAAAACCCGCCGACTCTGCTGTCCGCGGGTTTCTTTCTTCAAACTTCACTTTTCTTGTGACATGACAAAGCGCACCCGCCCTATGGGAGGTGCCACCACCAGAACTGGTTGAAGAGCTTTGTCGTGAACATAACGAGCCGTCTGAAGTTAAAAAAGTTGTGGAATCACAAAAAATCTGACTGTGTTCCAATTTTGTGACGACTACTGTAGCGTGTTCGTTTGAAGGATGCAATAGGTCGACTTGCTTAGACGGGTCGTCATCACGAGCAAAGACTTGCGTCCGGGCGTGAAACTCGGGCAAGATACGCCCCAAGTTATTCGAGGTCGTCTCATAGCGGCCTTGCTTTCTACAAGGAATAAAAAATGACCGAAGCTCTGCAGATTACGGACGTGGTTGTCGGTGACGGTGCCGAAGCCAGAAAAGGTACGCGCATCAGCGTGCACTACACCGGTAAGCTTACCGATGGTACGGTGTTCGATTCGAGCATTCCGCGCGGACAGCCCTTCGAATTCACGCTCGGCGCCGGCCAGGTGATTCGCGGTTGGGATGAAGGCTTTGCCGGGATGAAAGTCGGCGGCAAGCGCAAACTCGTGATCGCTCCCGAATACGGCTATGGCGAATATGGCGCCGGCGGCGTGATTCCGCCCAACGCCACGCTCGAATTTGAGGTGGAGTTGCTTGATGTGGAAGAAATCCCCGAACCGGGTGAACTCGAAATCGAGGAAGTAGAAGTCGGCACCGGCGAAGAGGCCAAGCCCGGAATGGTCGTAAGCGTGCACTACACGGGCAAACTTACCGACGGTACGATCTTTGATTCAAGTATTCCGCGCGGAGAACCCATTGAATTTCCGCTCGGTCAAGGCATGGTGATTGCCGGTTGGGAACAGGGCATCGAAGGCATGAAGGTCGGCGGCAAGCGCAAACTGACGATTCCCTACAACCTCGCATACGGCGAACAGGGCTATCCCGGCGTGATTCCTCCCTTTGCCACGCTTATTTTCGACGTGGAACTCACCAAGGTTGCCAACATGTAAGAATCACTTGACGACGATTTTTTAAATCGATCGAAAAAGTGAAGCATCCCCGAAGAGTCTCGTGACGCTTCGGGGTTTTTTATGTGCTTCGTGCAGCTGTGTTCTTTAGAGCGGCTCGATGGGAGTGACGTTTAGAAATCCCGGTTCGGTAAGACCGACGTACGTACTGACCCGATACACCTCTTCGAGCAGAGCGGGTCTGAGTACGTCTTCAGGCCTGCCGCAGAGGCGAACCCGCCCTTGATCGAGCATCAGGAGGCGATCGGAGAAGCGTGCTGCCGCCGCCAGATCGTGCACCACGCACAGCGTAGCCGCTCCGGTTTGTTCGGTGTAGCGGCGCGCAGCCTGCATGACGATGAGCTGATGGCGCAGATCCAGAGCGCTGGTGGGTTCGTCAAGCAACAGAATGCGGGGGTTGGAGACAAAAGCCTGTGCCATGAAGACAAGCTGTTTTTGACCGCCAGAGAGCGAATGTACGGGCTCGGAGGCCAGTTTGTCGATATGCATGGCATGCAAAACGGCGTCGACACGATCAAATGTTTTGGCATCGACGGCAAGCGAAAGATCCTTGACCAAACCTAAAAGCACCATTTCAAAAACACTCAGCCGACTGGTTACGGTGCTTAGCTGCGGTACGTAGGCAATGGATTTTGAACAAAGGCTTTGTCCGTTTTCGCTTGCTTCAATGCTGCCTTGGGACTTCACCAATCCCGCAACGGCTTTGAGCAGTGTGGTTTTTCCGCATCCGTTCTGCCCGATAACACTGATCAATTGACCGCTTGAGATGGTGAGATCAACATTTTCGAGCACGTGTTTTGAGCCAAAGGAGACGCACAAATTTTCGATATTAAGCTGCAGATCGGTGCGTTGCGGTTGGCGGTGAACATGCGCGTGCGCATGCTCATGATTGTGTTCGTGATTGTGATCCATGACTGTTGCGGTTTGGTAAAAAGGCAGAGGTTTCGATGTGGAAAAGAAATTATCTTCAGGCAACTGACGGCAATTGACGGTTATATCGATCCAAATACCAACGAACGGTTTTCTCAATGCCTTCTTCAAACGAAGTAAGAGGCTTCCAGCCGAGCTCGGTTGAAATTTTTGTCGGGTCGATGGCGTAACGGAAGTCGTGTCCCGGACGATCCTGCACAAACTGCATCAATTCTTCGTAGCGGTGAGTTTCCCATGGTTTGAGAGCGTCAAGGATGCGGCAGACCGTTTGGAGCATCTGGCAGTTGTTTTTCTCGGTGCGGGCTCCTACGTTGTAACTTTCCCCGGTTTTGCCTTTGTGAAAAATCAGATCGACCGCCCGGCAGTGATCCTGCACCCAAATCCAATCGCGAATGTTGCTTCCCGTGCCGTAAATGGGAATGGGTTCGTGAGCCAGGCACTTTCGAATGATCGTGGGAATGAGTTTTTCGTCGTGCTGCCAGGGGCCGTAGTTATTCGAGCAGTTTGAAATGGTGGCGTTGAGTCCATAGGTGCGGCAGTAGGCTCGAACAAGCAGATCGGAGGCTGCTTTGCTTGCCGAATAGGGGCCGTTGGGTGCGTAAGGCGTTTTTTCGGTAAAAAAGCCTTCGTTGCCCAAACTGCCGTAAACCTCATCGGTGGAGATGTGGTGGAATCGAGCCTGATTCAAGCAGCCGCGGCGTTTCCAGTACTGCATGGATTCATTCAGAAGCGCCACCGTTCCATTGACGTTCGTATCGACGAAAAGAAGCGGATCACGAATGGAATTGTCGACATGACTTTCCGCGGCAAAGTGAATGATTCCGGTGATGTCAAACGACTCGAGAAGCTCACGAATCAGCGCGGAGTTGCGGATGTCGCCTTTGACGGCAACAACGTTGGCCATGTGCTGCTGGGCTTGGAAAGCCTCAGGAGAAGCTGCATATGTGAGCGCATCCAGAACGACCAGCCGGTAGTGTGGATGAACTTGTGAGAAATATTCAACGAAATTTGCGCCGATGAAGCCTGCGCCACCGGTGATAAGGATTGTTTTGTCAAACATTCTGAGAATTCTCGTTTAGCGCCTGCAGCCAGTGGCGGGGACGGATGCCGTATGCATCAAGCTCGGTGAGTGAAAGTGCGCTGTAGCGCGGTCGTTGAGCTCGAGTCGGATAGTCGTGCGTGGCAATGGGGTGAACGTTGGTCGTATAGCCGCATTGCTCAACGATGGCACAGGCAAAGTCATACCATGAGCAGATTCCAGAGTTGGTGAAGTGCAGTACGTGCATGGGATGATGGTGCGCATGCTGCAGGTACAAAGTCAAAAGGGCTTGCGCCAAATCGACGACATACGTCGGTGAGCCGATCTGATCGGCGACGACATGGATGTCGGAACGCTCGCAAGCCAGGCGGCGAATTGTTTGATAGAAGTTGCGAGAGTTCGGATTTTTGTCGTAAAGCCAGGCAGTTCGCACGATTATTCCCTGAAAGTTGCCTTCCAGAAGTGCCGTTTCTCCGGCACGCTTGCTCAAGCCGTAAACGGAAAGAGGCCGGGGCGCTGCGTGGGTTGCGTAAGGTGTTTGAGCCGATCCGTCAAAGACATAGTCGGTCGAGAGATGCAGCATCGGAACGCCGGTTCGAGCCAAAAGCCAAGGGGCGAATGCGTTGACGGCATAGGCTGTGTGAGGATTGTCCTGCGCGGCATCAACGGCTGTATAAGCGGCACAGTTGACGATGCAGTCAAACGAGTGATTGGAAAACAGCGCTAGGACAGCTTTTTCATCGGTGATGTCGAGCTCTTGTCGTGAGAGCGCCCGATGCGCAATGCCGCGGCTGCGGCAAAGCAATGCGAGCGCTTGGCCGAGCTGCCCGTTTGCTCCGGTAATCAACAGCATTGGTTTGCTCCGTCATACACGAAGTCCGGCTTTAGGCAGTACTGAGCCCACGACTGCGCGATTCTGTCTTTGTCCGAGCGTAGACAGCGTTCGGGAGACAGTCCCCAGTTAATGCTTAGTTCGGGATCAAAGGCATTGATGGCTCCTTCGCTGTCGGGTGCGTAATGCGCATCGGTCTTGTAGGCGACGTGTGCCGTTTCGGACAGTACGACAAAGCCGTGAGCGAATCCTTTGGGAATGAAAAGCTGAAGATTGTTTTCTCCCGACAGTTCCGTAATGACGTACCGGCCGAAGCTGGGAGAGCCGGCTCGGATATCCAGCGCAACATCGGCAATGCGCCCGCAGACAACCCTCACGAGTTTGGCCTGGGCATGTCGGCCTTTTTGATAGTGCAGTCCCCGCAGCGTGCCGATTTGAGAAAACGATGCGCTGTCCTGAACGAATTCGCTGGTGATGCCTTGAGCGAAGAAGTCTCGACGGTTGTAGGACTCCAGAAAGTAGCCGCGGGCATCGCTAAATACGGCGGGTTTGACGAGCAGCAAATCGGCAATGGCTGTTGGAATAATCTGCATGATGGTTGGTTTGATGTGGACGAGCGGCAAATTTAGCGCAAGTTGATGTGCTTTCCCATCATTGACCGTGCACTCGGGAGCTTTTAATCAACAGAACCAACAGAAAGGGCACCCCCACAAGACTTGTGATGATGCCGACAGGAAGGACTGCTCCGGCGGAAAGCAATTTGGCGGTGATGGAACTGGCCAGCATCAAAATGCCTCCCGAGAGCAGGCTTCCCGGCAAAAGGTAGCGCTGATCTTCACCGAGCGTGAGTTTGGCCAAATGAGGAGCCACGAGACCGACGAAACTGATGGTGCCGATAAAGGAAACCGAACAGGCAATCAACAAAGCGCTGAGGCCAAAAGCGCAGATGCGCAGCTCACGCACGCGGACACCAAGGCTTCGAGCGCGCTCCTCTCCGATGGTCAGGGCGGTAAGCTCCCAGGATCGACCGATTAAGTAGAGGGCAGCAAGCAGTGAGGCCGAAGCGGCGGCAAGTGTGCTCGTCCAGGTGCTTCGCTCGAGATTTCCAAAAGTCCACCCGCTGATGAGCTGTGCGACTTCAGGACTGGCATGGTATTGAAGAAACTGCTGCAGAGCCATGAAAAAGAAGTTCATGACGATGCCGGCGAGGATCACGGTTGAAGGCGACATGCCGCGCCGAGCTCCCAGCCAGTAAATGGCTGCTGAAACGAGTATCGCCATGACGAATGCGGCCAATGCCGTGCCAAGCCAGAGCATGCCAAAGACTGTAAAGCCGATGGTGATTGCGCCTGCTGCACCGAATCCTGCCGCAGAAGAGATCCCCAAAGTCGAGGGACTGGCAAGAGCATTGCCCGTAATGTTTTGAATTTGCAGGCCGGCTAGTGACAGTGCTGTTCCGACAAACAAAGCCGTCAAGGTCATTGGCAGACGAATGGACCAAATGACGACGGCCTGCAGTGAATCCGAGTTGGGGCCGGCGGCAAGTGCGGCAATTACCTCATTGAGTTTGATTGCAAAGGAGCCGGTGGTCAGGTCGATCAGACTCAATAGGGCAAGTACGATCAGACCAATCCAAAGGATGCAGAGGCGGCGCCGGCTTTGCTGCCGGTATTGCAGATCGCAGCTCACGGTTGCTGTCCTGTGCTGAGCTGCTTTAGCTTGATAAAGAAGGTTCCAGAGCCGTCAACATCCGGCAGATACGTCTTCCAAAAAAGATCGTATTCAGCCTGCGGATCGAAGTCGGCAAAAGCTTTCGGGTAGATGATTTTCGCCAGATACATCAAATACGTGTAATCGACCATGGAACGAAGTGATCCGTGATCGACGCCGTAGATTTCTCCGGTTTTGACTGCATCGATGTTTTTCCATTCCGCGCGTGAAGCAAAGCCCTGCAGGCGAGATTGAGCCAGCTGATCATTTACAGTCAGTCCCATGCGCATCTGATCGGTCTCATGCGCACCTTGCCAGATGCTGCCGGTGATGATGATGGTCTGCGGGTTGTGGGCCAACACGTATTCGCGCGAAAGGGAGGCATAGGGCTGCTTCATGTCGGCAGCGATGTTGCTTGCCTGAAGTTCATTGAGAATGCCGCCCCAGAGCACGCCCTTGTTGTATGTATTGCCGTATTCGCCGGGTCCTTTGCTGCCGGTTTCCACGTAGATGCGCCGGCTTTTCTCAGTAGGGGTAACGCTCGTCAGACGTTGACGGACAATGTTGGCGACCTCCAAATAACGGTGATTGAGTTTTTCAGCCGTGTCCTGTCGATCGAGCAGTATGCCGAGAAGACGGGTGCTTTTGGTGTGGTTTTCCGCCGTCAGCGCATGGTAGTCCAGTACAACAGTGGGAATGCCGAGTTTGCTGAGAATTTCGATGCGCTTGTTGTTGTCGACATACTGGCTTTTATTGATGAGTACCAGATCGGGTTTAAGTGCAATGATCTTTTCCGTATTGAGGATATTGTCGTGGTAGCCCCCAATGCTCGGGATGGATTTGATCTGAGGAAACGATTTGGTCAATGCCGTGTATTCGCCGTACCGGATGGACTGCCAGCCGTCTTGAGGAAGTGCAACGACCTTTTTCAAGCTGTCTGCGCCTCCGACCATCAGAAAATTAAGAATGTAGTTGCCGACAACAATGCGCTGGGGCTGCTGCTTGATTTCTACCGTGCGGTTTTCCAAATCCGTGATGGTCAATGCAGAGGCACTCTGACCAATCAACGTGCCGAAAACCAGGACAAGCGTACTGAGAAAACGAAGGAATCGGGTAAGCATATCGAGGTGTTTTCCAAGGATCGTACGATGGAATGCAAAGGTCGTATGAAAAATTTTATTTTCGTATGATAGTCATGAATGCGGAACTGTCCATAGCTCGGAAGAAGTAGAAAGTTTTCTGAGACTATTTTGGAGAATTGAAAAAAGAGCTTTCGGTTGCATCCGAAAGCTCTTTTGAACGTGAGTGCGCCCAGCATGGGCATGATCTAACGGGTGCAAGTCCCGAGCGCAGGAGGTAGCACCAAGCGCATAGCCGAAGACAAGGGTGTCCGTCGCGAGGCGGAATCTGAAGGAAGTCACAAGGCAAACCACTGACCTGACGAACAGGAACCGTATTAGGCACTAAAGGGTGGGTAAGTCTGCCCATCAAGACGAAGCCCGAAGCTACACGGAACCCGAGGTGTAAATGCGGCAGGTGC
>DXSO01000084.1 GCA_019410445.1 Sutterella sp. | reverse complement strand
TTGGTAGGCCAATATTCTCTAGGAAAGTGTTTTTTATTGTTTTAAATCAACATATATTATTGATATTGGCCTGAATATCAACTAGGCCAATGTTCATAAAAAAGGAATAGCGCTTTGGAATTGAACAAACAAAAACGGAGCCCTCTGAAGGCTCCGTTTTTGTTTGTTTAACAGGCTCGAAGAACCTCGAGCCTGTTAATCCCCTGTCCCAAAAATCTACAGGTGGATATTATTTTTATATTAGATGTAGCCGTAAACAACGCCGAGGCACCAGCCGACAACCACAGCGGTGATAACACCGATCAAGCCCGGAAGGATGAAGGAGTGGTTGATAACGAACTTGCCGATGTGGGTCGTGCCGGAACGGTCGAACGTCAGGGCAGCAAGGTCAGACGGGTAGGTCGGCAGGATGTAGTAGCCGTAGCAAGCGGAGGCCATGGCCACGATCACTCCAGGAGGCGTACCGATACCGATGGCAACCGGAACCACGATGGCCACAGCAGCAGCCTGCGAGTTCACGAGCTTGGAAACCAGCAGCAGCACGATACCGAAGGTCCAGGGAGCGGACTGCATCCAGCCGGTCAGAGCGGCCTTCAGGTCAGGCAGGTGGTTCGAGAACATCGTGTCGGACATCCAGGCCACGCCGTACACGGAAACGATAGCAACCATACCGGCGTTGAACACGTTGGTCTTGTTGATCTGCTTAGCACCGCAGAACATGACCATCAGGATGCCGGCCAGGAGCATGAACATCTGGATGACGAGGGTCATCGAGAGACGCTTCTTGCCAACGAGCGGGCGCAGTTCGGGGAAGGAACCGAGGATAGCCACGACAGCAACGGTGATCAGGAAGATCCAGAGGCTGCCCCACTGCTGCTTGGTGAACTTAACGCCAATCAGGGTGGTGGTTTCGCCGTAAACATACTTGCGCTGTTCCGGATCGGCAATCAAGGCCTGGAACTTTTCGTCCTTATCGAGGTCCTTGCCGCGGAACACGGAGAACGTGCCAACCATGAACAGACCAACGAGAGCGGCCGGAATCACGATGGCGAACAACTGCGGGAAGCTGAAGGGCTGACCGCCGACCAACTGACCGTCAAGCAAAGCCACCATCGACACGGCAGCCACAGCAGCCGGCGAGCAGATCACGCCCATCTGGGCAGCGATCGTGGAGGCAGCCATCGGACGTTCCGGACGGATGTTGTTCTTGATGGCAACGTCGTAAATAATGGGGAGCATCGTGTACACGACGTGACCCGTACCGCAGAGAACCGTCAGGAACCAGCAGAGGTACGGAGCGAGGTAGCAAACGAAGCGAGGATGATTACGCAGAATTTTTTCTGCAATGGACAGCAGGCAGTCAAGACCGCCGGCAGCCTGAAGGGTAGCGCCCGCGCAGACCACAGCCATAATGGTCAGAATAACGTCAACCGGGGGCTTACCGGGTTTAAGGCCGAAGCCAAAGATGAAGATGATCAGGCCAATACCGCCCATCAAACCGAGGGTCATACCGCCACGAGGAGCGGCGTAGAACAAGCAGGCAAGCAGTACGAGCAACTGCACCCAGAAGTCAAATCCAATCATTTGTGTCTCCTAGATATTTTGGGACGGTGGAATTATCCTCTTTGTAGGTACTCCCTAGGTGTAAAAGTTGGCTAATTTTTGATTTTTGTCTAATTGTTAAGAAAAGTTTATGCGCGAGTTCGCGGTGGAACGTGGCTTTAATTCAGAGAAACCCTGTGTTTATGCGGGTTTTCGAGGGGTGGCGAAAGGCTTCTGAGTGACTTCTGACAATGTCGGAGAAACAAAAAAGGCATCGGAATTGTAAAAACCGAGGCCTTTTGGGATTTCTAAGAAGAGTAGGCGGTGTTATCCCTAAAGAGGTATTTTACGAGTCAATTTCATACGGCCAGTCAAGAATGCCTCCGAAATTGATCAATTGTGTAAACCCCGCTTGCTCCAACAACTCCGCGGCGGAGACGCTGCGCACACCACTGCGGCAATAGATGAGATAAAGGGCGTTTTTGTCATTCATTACCGAAGGCAGCTTCCCTTGCTCAATGTCGGCCAATGGAACATTGATAGCACCGGGGATGCGTCCAAGTGCAAATTCATCGGGGCGACGCACATCTAGAATGATGGCTTCCGGAGAAGATTCCATAAGGGATTTGGCTTGTTGTGCGGAAATGGTTTTGTAATTCATGCTGTTTGAAGGGGAATTGGATGAGCTGAGATCGGGTAATGGTACTCGTATAGCGAACAGATTGAAGTCTGACCTAAAGAAAAAATCCCCGCACGAATCAAGAGATGAATTCGGCGGGGATTTTGCTGTCGTTACAGGCCGGGGGCTCGGGAGTTGAGACTCTCACAAACCCTGCCTGGACTTAATCAGTCAATTACTTCTTGCAGCATTCGCATTTGATTTCATTGCGAGGCTTGAGCTGCTTGAAGAAATCGTTGCCCTTGTCATCAACAAGGATGAATGCCGGGAAGTCGACGACGTCGATCTTATAGACGGCTTCCATGCCGAGTTCGGGCCATTCGACACATTCGATGCTCTTGATGGAGCTGGCCGAAAGAACAGCGGCAACACCACCGATCGTACCAAGATAGAAGCCGCCGTGCTTCTGGCAGGCATCGGTAACAGCCTGAGTGCGGTTGCCCTTGGCGATCATGACGAGCGAACCACCGTTTTCCTGGAAGAGATCAACGTATGGATCCATGCGCTGTGCAGTGGTCGGACCCATGGAACCGCAGGCATAGCCTTCGGGGGTTTTGGCAGGACCAGCGTAGAGGATCGGGTGATCCTTCACGTACTGAGGCAGTCCCTTGCCGGCTTCAATCAGTTCCTTCATGCGGGCATGAGCGATGTCGCGAGCCACGATGATCGTGCCGGAGAGGTTTACTCGGGTGGAAACCGGGTACTTGGAGAGTTCCTTGCAGACTTCGGCCATCGGACGGTTCAGGTCAATGTTGATCTGGCCGCCTTCACCAGGACGACGAAGTTCTTCGGGGATCAGTTCGCCGGGGTTGGTGTCGAGTTTTTCGATCCAAACACCGTCCTTGTTGATCTTTGCCTTGATGTTGCGGTCGGCCGAGCAGCTGACGCCCATGCCGACAGGGCAGCTGGCGCCGTGGCGAGGCAGACGAATCACGCGGATGTCGTGAGCCATGTATTTTCCGCCGAACTGAGCACCCAGACCGATATTGCAGGCCTCTTCAAACAGCTTTTGTTCGAGTTCGATGTCACGGAAAGCACGGCCGGTTTCATCACCCGTGGTGGGCAATTCATCGTAGTAGTGAGTGGAAGCCAGCTTCACGGTGAGCATCGTGCGTTCGGCCGTCGTGCCGCCGATGACGAAAGCAATGTGATAGGGCGGGCAGGCTGCCGTACCCAAGGTCTTCATCTTGTTGACGAGGTAGGGGACGAGCGTAGCCGGATTCAAAACAGCCTTGGTTTCCTGGAACAGGTAGGACTTGTTGGCAGAACCACCGCCTTTGACCACGCACAGGAACTTGTATTCACCGCCTTCAGTGGCTTCAATGTCAATCTGAGCCGGCAGATTGCAGCGAGTGTTCTTTTCTTCGTACATGGAAAGCGGAGCGTTTTGAGAGTAGCGCAGCGCATCTTCCGTGTAGGTTTCATAAACACCACGGGAAAGAGCTTCTTCATCGCAGAAGCCGGTCCACACGTTCTGACCCTTTTCGCCGTGAATAATGGCCGTACCCGTATCCTGGCAAAGCGGAAGAACGCCCTTGGAAGAAGCTTCAGCATTGCGCAGGAAGGTCAAAGCAACATACTTGTCGTTTTCAGTGGCTTCAGGATCCTTCAGAATCTTGGCAACCTGTTCGTTGTGCGCGCGACGCAGCAGGAAGTTGGCGTCGTGGAAGCACTGCTTGGACAGCATCGTCAGGGCTTCAGGCTGAACCTTGACAATCTTATGGCCCTCGAATTCACCTTCAGACACATAGTCCTTGGTGAGCAGGTAGTACTCGGTCTTGTCTTCACCGAGTTGGAACATCGGTGCGTACTTGAATTCAGGGTTTTGAGCCATTTTCGAATTCCTCTCCTGATTATTCTTGAATCAATAAGCTACCAGCGCTACACGGTTATGGAACCGGAACGCATTCTTTGGCGAAAAAATTCTACTCCTTGAGTGATACGTCTTCAGGATGGCAAATACGTAAAGACTTTGTAGGAGATCCACATATATCAAAGGAATGTCAGAGAACATGAGGGGAAAGTACCAGTAATCCATGGCTAACCTTTACTTATTTGGAGGTATGCTCCATTTTTTGGGAACATCAATCGTCTGGACTCTTCAGCATGATTGTTCAAATGGTTTTCCATCTGTATTTAGGCTCACATAAAAGAACACGAATCGTGCTGCATCAGGGACAGTGGATGCCGTTATAGTGAGCGGCATTGACTCTTTGACTGCAAAATGACGGTGTAATCGTTGAGATTCGGAAAAGGGAAGGAATTTTTTATGAAACAATCGAGAATTCTTCTGCTGGCTGCTTTGTTGACTTTGCCGATGGCGCAAATCCATGCGCAAGGCAATACACGCATTGAGTCTTTCTCACAGGCTAAAAAGCTGCTTGAGCAAAAGGTGTATTTCGACCATCGAGAAACGTTCTATTGCCGTGCCGTTTTCAACAAAAGAAAGGAAGTGACATTGCCGGAAGGATTTACGACCGAAAAACATGCCAAGCGGGCCAATAGGGTTGAATGGGAGCATGTTGTGCCGGCTGAAAATTTCGGTAGAGCTTTTGTCGAATGGCGAGAAGGAGATCCGGCATGCGTGCGCAACAACGGTAAACCATTTAAGGGACGCTCTTGTGCTGAAAAGGTCAGTCAGGAGTTCCGCTACATGCAGGCTGATCTCTACAACCTGTATCCGGCTATCGGAGCAGTTAATGCAGCAAGATCCAATTATCGCTACGCCATGCTCGGCAACATTCCGTCAAGTTTTGGAACTTGTCCGATGAAAATTGAGGATCGTGCTGTTGAGCCGCCGGAATATACTCGGGGAGCAATTGCACGAACGATGCTCTACATGCAGGATAGTTATCCGAAATACAGAATGTCGAGCGCTCAGCAGAAGCTGATGCAGGTGTGGAATAAACAGTACCCCGTGGATCAATGGGAATGCTTAAGAGCTGAGCGCATTGAAAGGATTCAAGGTAACGAGAACCCTTTCGTGAAGGAGGCTTGTCAAAAAGCAGGGTTGCTCTGAGCAGTTCAGACGGCTTTTTCCCAGTAAGTGACGTCAAGCCAACGGCCGAATTTGGTTCCTGCTTCCGTGATGGTGCCGACTAAACGAAAGCCGAATTTTTGGTGTAGCGCGATGCTGGCCGTATTGTCCGCGGTGATGAGTGAGTAGACTCGATGCGTTACGGGATCATCGGCGGCCATTTGAAGAATGTGTTGCATCAGAAGTCGGCCGATACCCTGACCTCTGACTTTTTTGTGCACGTAGACGGACAGTTCCGTACTTGAGTCGTAAGCGGATTTAGCGTTGAAAGTCGACAAAGAGGCGTAGCCAAGCACTTCTCCATTGATTTCAGCGACGATCAGCGGGTGGTTGTTTTTGTTGTGGTCGTTAAACCACGCAAGACGCTCCTGCAGACTGAGCGGTTTTGTATCAAAGGTTGCTGTGCCATGCTTGATTTCATCGTTATAAATCTCAAGCATGGAAGGCAGATCTTGTATGTTGGCAAGACGGATGAGAGTCATATTCGTGAGGTTGCGCAAAGAGATACGATAAATGATTGTGCTGATAAAACGAAATATGCCTTGCAGACTTAGCGCGCCAAGGCACTGAGGTCGACGCTCTGCAGACATAAGGTGAATTCTTGCAGGTTGTGGACGCGAAGTTTGCGATAAATGTTATTGCAATGACCGTGAATCGTGCGTTGGGAAAGGTCTAGACGCGCTGCAATTTCTTTTTCTCGAGAGGTTATTTCGAGGGAGTGCGTTTTCGGACTTTTGAGAGGAGTGTTTGTCAAAAGTAGATGCAAGACCGATTTTCGGTAACCAAGTAGTGGGCATATTTTTCAGCAGATCCTATTGATTGCCGCAATGGTAATGCACAGACAAAAGTGACGGGGAGGCTTGAGGCAGATCATGTTCACAAGTTATCTGCCGAGTTTTCCTATTTGTTCAGAAACACCTCTTTTGTTGCTTTTTAATTGAGGCAGCGCACTTATTTATTTTTGGATTATTTGCATCGCGGTTTTGCAACTATTTTTGTAGTTCCAGTTTTGTCTGCAGAGATGATTTGCAGTTGGTTGTCGAGGGTTGAAATTTGTGAGTCTGGAAACGCAAATTTGATCTGAAAGTGAGTCTTTCAGAGGCAGATAATGCGTCTCGGCTCTAACTTGCGCAAGATAAGAGCGCTAAGCTACCGCGTTTTGCTTTTACGTGGGGATTTATGTCGAATTTTCATGAATTGATCACCGGCTTTCACAGTTTTCGCAATGAGTATCTGCTCAAGGACAGAGAATTTTTTGAGCAGCTTGCGCATGGACAAAATCCCAAAACGCTCGTGATCGCCTGTTGCGATTCCCGTACGGATCCGGCCATCATTCTGGGGTGCAAGCCAGGAGACCTGTTTGTTGTGCGAAGCATTGCGGCCATTGTTCCCGATAAAGAATCGTCCGGTGAGCACGACGCGGTGATTGCGGCAATCGAATATGGAATAAAACATCTTCAGGTGCACGACATCGTTGTGATGGGGCATTCGAATTGCGGTGGCATTCACGGACTTCTCAATCCCGAAAAAATCAATGCTGATCACTACATCAGTCGATGGGTCAGTCTGGCGTGTCCGGCACTGGAACGGATTGACCATGAAAATCCTTGCATAGATGAGACTTTGCGAGGAAGACTGTGCGAAGAAGGGGCAGTGTTGCTTTCGATTGAGAACTTGCTTTCATATGAATGGATTCATGACGCTGTGGATGCTGGTCGCTTGTGTCTGCATGCTGCCTACTACGATCTGCAGCGGGGGACGCTGTCTTTGTGGAACAGTGAGAGTGAAGATTTTGAATCAGTTGGCATGACGTCTGTGTAAAAGTAGATTTTTTGCAAATTGATCTGATTGCAAAAGATGTTAGTTTTACAGCTTCTTTTGTTTGC
>DXSO01000083.1:4452-7216 GCA_019410445.1 Sutterella sp. | reverse complement strand
CTAACAAACCGTGAAGAAAAGCTGCATTTTTCTCTGCACGTACAAAGAGGAAGTCGCTTTAGGCACGGCTGCCGGCGTTGAATTGAGCGAGTTTCGTTGCAAATTGCTACCATATCCTACCTAGACGAATTCGAAGAGCCCATTGTTAAGGACTCTTCAAGCCGTTAGAATACGACTGTTTTTTATTAACAACCTGCCCGTAAACACTTACTCGGGCCAATAAGAGGATCAAATGGTTCAGGGCCGTTATGTATTTCCTTTCAGCCAGCTTCGCATGACCGATGTTGATCGTGTGGGTGGCAAGAATGCTTCTCTGGGCGAGTTGCTCAGTCAGCTGACCGATGCCGGTATTCGTGTTCCGGACGGTTTTGCCACTACGGCTGAAGCGTTTCGCCTGTTTCTGAAGGAAGGAGGCCTTGAAGACCGCATTGCTGCGCGTCTGGAAGGTCTCGATGTTGACGACGTCAACGAGCTTGCCAAGGCCGGTGCCGAAATTCGCGGTTGGGTTGAAGCTGCTCCTTTCCCCGCAGAACTGGAAAAAGAAATCCGTGAGTTTTATGAATGGCTCAAGGACGGTCAGGAAGAAATTTCTGTTGCCGTTCGTTCTTCGGCAACGGCAGAAGACTTGCCGGATGCTTCCTTTGCCGGTCAGCAGGAAACCGTGCTGAACGTTGTCGGTATTGATGCAGTGCTGCACCATATGCGCGAAGTTTTTGCTTCGCTCTACAACGATCGCGCCATTAGTTATCGCGTCCACAAGGGCTTTACGCACGTGGAAGTTGCTTTGTCGGCAGGCGTTCAGCGTATGTGCCGCTCCGACAAGGGTGCTGCCGGCGTGATGTTTACCCTCGACACCGAAAGCGGTTTCGATCAGGTTGTGTTCGTAACGGCCAGCTACGGTCTCGGTGAAACCGTGGTTCAGGGTGCCGTCAATCCCGATGAGTTCTACGTGCACAAGCCCATGCTTGCACAGGGCAAGAAGGCCATTGTTCGCAAGACGTTGGGCAGCAAGCTCATCAAGATGGAATTTGATACGGAGGGCAAGAGCGGCCGTACGGTTTGCACGGTTGATGTGCCCGATGAAGATCGCCGCCGTTTCGCCATCACCGATGAAGACGTAATGGAGTTGGCCAAGTTTGCTTGCATCATTGAAAAGCACTACGGTCGTCCGATGGACATTGAATGGGGCAAGGATGGCATTGACGGCAAGATCTACATCTTGCAGGCTCGTCCCGAAACGGTGAAGAGTCGTCAGACATCTGCCGATGTGCAGCAGCGCTATACGCTTAACGGCAAGGGCAAGGTTTTGGTTCAGGGACGTGCCATTGGACAGAAGATTGGTGCCGGCCCGGTGCGCATCGTTCATAGTGCCACCGAGATGGATCGTGTCCAGAAGGGTGATGTGCTTGTGACCGACATGACCGATCCCAACTGGGAACCGGTGATGAAGCGTGCTTCGGCGATTGTGACCAATCGCGGCGGCCGCACATGTCACGCTGCCATTATTGCTCGTGAGCTTGGTATTCCTGCTGTCGTTGGTTGCGGTGACGCAACGGAAGTGCTGCAGGAAGATCAGCCGGTGACCGTGTCCTGTGCTGAAGGCGATACCGGAAATATCTATGACGGACTATTGGACTTCTCGATTGATGAGGTCAAGCGTGGTGCTTTGCCCGAGATCCCCGTCAAGGTCATGATGAACATCGGCAATCCTCAGCTTGCTTTTGAGTTCTGCCAGCTTCCCAACAAGGGTGTTGGTTTGGCTCGCCTTGAGTTCATCATCAACAACAACATCGGCGTGCATCCGAAGCTCGTGCTCGACTACCCGAATATTCCGAGCGAAATGCGTGACACGGTGGAACGACTTTCCCAGGGCTATGAGTCTCCGCGTGAGTTCTTCATCAGCAAGCTTGCCGAGGGCGTGGCAACCATTGCCTGCGCATTCTGGCCGCGCAAGGTGATCGTTCGCATGTCCGACTTCAAGAGCAACGAGTACAAGAAGTTGATCGGCGGAGCCAACTATGAGCCGGATGAAGAAAATCCGATGCTTGGTTTCCGTGGTGCTTCGCGTTACATTGCTCATAGTTTTGCCGACTGCTTCGAGCTTGAATGCTTGGCTATGAAGCGTGTGCGTGATGAAATGGGCCTGACCAACGTTGAGCTCATGGTTCCCTTTGTCCGCACGATCGGTGAAATCAAGGCTGTGACGGAGATTCTGGCCAAGTACGGTCTCAAGCGCGGTGAAAACGGCCTGCGTTTGAACATGATGTGCGAAATCCCGTCCAATGCGATTCTCGCCAACCAGTTCCTTGATTACGTCGACGGCTTCTCAATCGGTTCCAATGACCTTACTCAGCTGACGCTCGGTTTGGATCGTGACTCCGGTTTGGTTGCCAACAGCTTTGACGAACGTGATCCTGCGGTTAAAGAAATGCTCAAGATGGCAATCCGTGCATGCCGCGAACGCGGTAAGTATGTTGGTATTTGCGGTCAGGGGCCGTCCGATCATCCCGATTTGGCAGCTTGGCTGATGGAAGAAGGGATCGAGTCGATTTCGCTTAACCCGGATACCGTTGTGGATACGTGGCGTAAACTGGCTACGCTTGTTAAATAAGCGTCCCCAATGAAAAAAGCCCGCCCCGATATCGGCGGGCTTGCCCGAAGCCTTCGATAACTGATTAACTTCAGTTTGAGAAGGCTTTTTTTTAGGGGCATTACGGCGCAAATTCAGCAAATTTGTCGCGAAGAACGAATCCAATGCGAGAGA
>DXSO01000083.1:3899-4442 GCA_019410445.1 Sutterella sp. | reverse complement strand
TCCCATTACCAAGCCTTTGTGTAGGGGTTGGCGTGTCGAAAATGATGAAATGGATCGCAGTTCAACACCTTGTGCTCTGCATTGAGCGGCCACTGCCTCATCATCAATTGATTGATTATTGAAAATAAAAGTCATGTGCATGCCTTGGCCTGTGGCAACGAATTTACCCCAGTCCCCGAAATTGTCTTGCACGATCTCGATGAGATAGTCTCGTCTTGCCTCGAAAATTCGCCGCATTTTTAAAAGATGCGTTTCATACAGGCCTTGTCGAATGTAGTCGGCCACCGTCATTTGAAGCAATTCATTGCTTTGACGATCAATGAGAAAACGCATGCCGCAAAATGCTTTGACAAGAGGGTCGGGCACGACCATAAAACCCAAGCGCAACCCCGGGAACAACGATTTCGAAAAGGTTCCGATGTAGATGACGTTATTGTTGTTATCCATCCCTTGGAGGCTTGGGTAGGCGAGATTGCCGCCATATCGCAGCTCGCTGTCATAATCATCCTCGATGATAAAGCCGTCGGATGCCTCCGCCCAGCG
>DXSO01000083.1:355-3889 GCA_019410445.1 Sutterella sp. | reverse complement strand
CAGGTACCGTTTTCGTTTGCCCACTGAAGAATGTCGCGCCGACGCTGAATGCTCATCATCATGCCTAAAGGACATTGATGTGACGGTGTTAAGAAAACGCCTTTTGCATTGGGTTCCATTGCAAGCGCTGTTTGGAGATTGAAGCCTTCCTGATCAACCGGAACATATATCGGCTCAATATCCTGAGTAGCGGCTGCAGCACGAAGCAAAGGATACTGAGGATCTTCAATCCAAACCTTGTCTCCCGGAGAGAACAGAATTTTCAAACTCATCAAAAGACCAAGCTGGCTTCCCGTGGTTATGATGACCTGCTCCGGACGAGCACATACGCCGCGCAGACGTTGAGCTATGCCGCAGACAGCTTCACGCAGTTCGGGCAGTCCCTGAGGATTGGAGTAGGCTAATTTGAGGGAATTTTGCTGGACGTTTTTGATCAAAAGCTCGGTGAATTCGCGTCCGGGGCTTGCTTCGCGAGATGTACAGGCAACTGCCAACGGAGTTGAAGCCTGCACAGAAAGGTCATCAAGGGCCTGAGCGCAGAAAGCGGCATGACGGCCCAGTGTTTTTGGTTTGCACTTCCCCTGAGGCGTTGATTCATTGTGAATCGTCTCAAAATTGGTCTGCAGCGGGAGTTTGGTTGAAATAAAACTTCCGCGACCGCGAGATGTTTCCAGATAGCCTTCAGAGATCAAAATCGCAAAAGCGGCATCAACGGTTGCTCGGGCTACTCCCAAATGTTTGGCAAGCAAGCGAATAGGGACGATGCGGTCCCCTGGTTGGAGTTGTCCTTTTTGTACGGCTTCACGAATGGTTTGGGCAATTTGCCGATCCAAAGATAGAGGACTGTTTCTATCCAGGTGAAACTCCACTCGCAGGTGCGTACCGTTTTGTCGAAACATAATGTCGAATCCGTCTTGAGATCAAAAGATTTGAAGCAGGAGTGCGTGTCAACAGATGAAAGAGTGTAGTCGATTGATTCGGGAATGGTACATCGAGTGGGAGCATTGTGAATCGGCAGAGCAAAATAGTCTGCAGGGTCTAGTCCAGAAGGGGGACAGAGACAGTCAGTTTGCTTTATGAAAGTGTTTGCATTTTGCGTTCATGAACGCAGGTATATTGAAATTTGAGGTCATATGCGGGGCAGTTGCTATACTGCACCTTGTGCAAACACTTAACCGGATGATTCCGTAGTCGCGGTTATCGAAACGAGAAAATCGTGGATCTCAAAAATCTTTCTGCCGATGAATTGGATGTTGCCATGCGAGCGCTTCCGCCTCAGGCGCGCATAGCGCTTGAAACGATGGCTCAACTGCAAAACCGTCCTGCCGAAGATGTGCTTCGTGACGAGATTCGTCAGTACATTGCTGGGCGTATTCCGATTGTCAATCTCGAAGCTGCTATTGAGGCTATTCAATCAACTGCGCACACTGCAGGTTACCTTATAGGTCGTTTGCGTCGTTTTGCGCGTGAAATGAATAACGAATGAAAAAATCGAAATATGAAAGGAGCTTTTCGATGAAGAAAACCATTGCCGCGGCCGTTGTTGCCGCTTCTGCTCTGGCCGCCACGACGGCGCAGTCTGCTTCTGCGGATGTAGATGCACTGCTGAAAGCTGCGCAGCAGGAGGGGGCAGTCTACTCGGTTGGCATGCCTAATACTTGGGCGAATTGGGTGAAGACATGGAGCGATCTTCAAACAAAGTACGGCATCAAAACGCAGGATACCGACATGGCTTCAGCCGAACAGATTTCCAAGTTCTTGGCTGAAGGCGAAAATGCGACCTCTGATATTGGCGACGTTGGTTTTGAGTTCGGCGAAATTGCAAAAAAACGTGGAATTACAATGCCTTACAAGCCTTCGACCTGGGATCAGATTCCTGGGTGGGCTAAGGATCCGGACGGACATTGGTGTTTGGCTTATACGGGGACGGTCGCTTTTATCATCAACAAGGAACTTGTAAAGGACATTCCTCGCACCTGGAGTGATTTGCTCAAAGGAACGTATCGTGTTTCCGTGGGGGCAGTCGGGTCGGCAGCCCAAGCGAACTATTCGGTTCTGGCTGCAGCTATTGCGTTTGGCGGTGACGAAAAGAATCTCAATCCGGCTTATGAATTCTTTGCCAAGATTGCAAAGCAGGGACGCTTGTCCATGGTTGATCCGGTGGTGGCTAATTTGGAAAAGGGTGAAGTCGAAGTGGGCATGCTGTGGGACTTCAATGCGCTTAACTACCGTGATCAGATCGATCGTGACCGCTTCGAAGTTGTGATTCCGTCCGAAGGCAGCGTGATGAGCGGCTATACAACGATTCTCAATAAGTTCAGCAAGCATCCCAATGCGGCGAAATTTACCCGTGAGTACATTTTCTCGGATGAGGGACAGATCAATTTGGCCGGCGGCTATGCTCGACCGATTCGAATTGATCACATTCAGCTGCCGGCTGATGTGATGAGCAAAATGCTGCCGAGCGAGCAGTATGCCAAGGCTCGCCCTGTGAAGGATTTTGCTGCCTGGACAAAGACCACGTCACGTCTTTCCCGCAATTGGCAGAGTAAAGTGTCGATCCATATGAAGTGATTCCTTGCCGCTTAGACGGCATGCAAAGCGGGGCGGTTCGGGAATTTTTCTCGACACCGCTCCTTTTTGTTTGTCTTCATCGGGGGAATTTTCTCGTGGTGTTCTTTGCCTCGGGTACAATCCCTGACGAAGTGGGGATTTGCAGCTGTGCACTGATGTCTGCTGCTGTGTTCCTTTTGCGCTTGAATGTGTGCCAAGCACCATCGCGTTGCTTTCTCTTGACTTGTTTATGAAGACTTTTTCTGATCGGTGGTCGGATATTGGGCATTCGTTGTTGCTGGTGCCGTTTGCCATCGTGTTTTTTGCCTTCCAGATTGTTCCCATGATCTGGGTGCTCGTTAATTCCTTTTGGGTGGAAGACGATGTTCAATGGGGACTGGGCAACTACACGGAGTTAATTGGCGATGCCTTTTATGCGCAGGCGTTTACCAATTCATTGTGGCTTAGTTTTGGAAGTGCTTTTGTCGGTTTGCTTATTGCCTCTTTTACTGCGGCAAGTTTGCAAAAAGTTCCGGGCACTCTCCGAGATGCCATGGTGAGCTTTACGAATATGACGAGCAACTTTTCCGGGGTGCCGTTGGCTTTTGCCTTTATCATTATCTTGGGATTCAACGGCGCAATTACGTTGCTGCTCAAACAATGGGGCATCATTGAGAGATTCAATGTTTACGGTATTGAAGGACTGTTTCTCATCTACACGTACTTCCAGATCCCGTTGGGAACTTTGTTGTTGTTTCCTGCATTCGGAGCGCTGAAACCCGAATGGGAGGAAGCCGCATTTACGATGGGGGCCAGTCGTCTTCAGTACTGGTGTCGTGTGGCTATTCCGGTGATGCTGCCGGCGTTGGCGGGTACGTTTACTATCTTGTTTGCCAATGCCATGGGGGCGTATGCGAGTGCGTATGCGCTGACTGTCGGAAACTACAACCTGATCACCATTCGTATCGGTCAGCTTGTCGT
>DXSO01000083.1:0-345 GCA_019410445.1 Sutterella sp. | reverse complement strand
CCAGCCGAATCTTGCTGCTGCGCTCTCTGTGCTGCTCATTTTGATTTTGGGTTTTGTGACGGCGCTTTATCGATTCCTTATCCGGAGGTCTTACCATGCCGCGATTTGAGTATAAAAACCAGACTCGCGGATGGCAGGCTTACCATAAGTTTGTGATCGGCTTGACAGCATTTATTCTGTTGCTGCCGATTGCTGCGACTGTTTTGTATGCTTTTTCATCGAGTTGGGGAGCGACCGTTTTGCCCGATGGGCTGACGGTTAAGTGGTTTGTGCAGTTGCTGACTGATCCTCGATTCATGGCTGCGCTCGGCAGAAGCTTCTTTATTTGTTTGGCAACGCTTGTTT